>CANOKG010000149.1 GCA_947566655.1 uncultured Muribaculaceae bacterium
CTATCAAACTTCTGCTTAATCATGTTCAAGGTTAAAAACTATTTAAATTCAAACACACTCTAAGAGTGTGAGTAACTATTCAGTCAAAGGCTATTGCTCGACTTTTCTAGAGTAAAAAGTGAGTTAATACGTTGAAAATCATAGAAAATAGTAGTGATTTAATTTGGTGTTTTCAGACAAAATCGATGTCTTTGTTTCTGTAAAACAGCAGGTTAACAACATATCAGAAACACTGTCGGGGTTACTTTCAGAGCTTTAATCGTTGAGAAAGACGGTTGACTCGCTGTATGCGGAAAACCGTACGCTCAACCGTAATGTCGACAGACTGCTGAAAGAAAACCGCGAGTTGCGCAAACGATTGGAGAAATATGAAAAGCCGCCCAAAGACTCCGGCAATAGCAGTACGCCTTCGTCAAAAGAGCCAATGAAATCGGAGGTTGAGCGGCGTACCAAGTCGTTGCGCCAAAAGTTCGGCAAGCATGTTGGTGGTTAGAAAGGGCACGAGGGTACTACGAAAAAGATGGTCGCCAATCCTGATGAGATATAGCATGTGCAGTCGCAATATTGCCGATCGTGTGGCCGCGACCTGTCGGACATCGAAGGCGAGCATGATTATGTGACACAGGAAATTGACTTGCCACCCTACCGAGAACGCAGATTCTACAAAAAGGTCTGTTCTTGCGGCTACTGCAATCGTGGCTATGAACCGTGCCGCAAAGGAGGAAACGCCATCACTTTCGGTAGGAATATTCGAGCCATCGCTACGTATCTTAACGTAGTGCAGTGTATGCCGTATGAGCGTTTACAGTCGTTGTTCGCCACTATGTTCAATGTTACGATAAGTCAAGGCACCCTTGTCAATATCGTTCGGAAGATGCTTGACAAATCCCAACCTGCGATTGCTCTTATCGAACGGCTTATCAGGGAGTCTTCCGTTGTCGGCTTCGATGAGTCGGGATGTTATTGTAATGGCAAACTCAACTGGTCGTGGATAGCGCAGACAGCCTATCTGACGCTTGTCTTCCGGGGTAGCGGACGTGGCGCAAAAGTCCTTGAAGACCGTTTCGGTGACTCTCTGAAAAATATGGTCGCTGTGACAGACCGCCACAGCGCATACTTCGCCATCGATTTCTTGAACAACCAAGTATGCCTCGCACATCTGCTGCGGAATCTTGAATATCTTAACGACATAGATAAGGATCAGACGTGGGCCGGGGAGGTGCAGTCGCTGTTGCGTCAGGCCATACATGAGCGGAACGAGAAACCAGCAGAAATGATATCTGCCCAAAGTTGGTTGGAAAGGCTCGATGAACTGCTGATGAAAAACCTTGACCATCTCAGCAAGGAGTTCAATGAGTTGAAGCGTGGTTAGATAAAATGTCGTGATTATATCTTCAACTTTCTCCAAAACCCCGCAATGCCATCTGATAACAATGCCTCCGAACGGGGAGTTAGAAAACTGAAAGTCAAACAAAAAATATCCGGCTGCTTCCGCTCGGACGCAGGCTCGGACGCTTTCCACGCAATCCACTCCATAACAGACACGGCTTGGAAAAACAAACAATCTCCACTTGATGCCATTCTTGCGCTCGTCTGATGATGAGTGCTGATTAGGTATGCCTACTCTTTGGCTGAATAGTTACCAATTTTGTGGTTTATTGCGAATTATGTTTAAAATATTCGTTCGAGTACTGATATGTTTCCGGCTTGATCGGTTACCGTTAGTTTGAATTGATACCTGTTGGCCTTAGGTAATCGGGCCGGATCGAATTTGTAGCTGAGTGTTCCTGTTTTGCCATCAAGTTCAAGCATTATCCATTTTCCATTTATCTCTCCTCGGTATTCAGCGATGCCTGAGAGTTTATCACTGATTTTTACTGTAACCCGGCCTTGTGTACGCCATTTATCGATGTTTACCGGAGAAACAGTAGGAGGGACAGAATCGATCATGACAGTGTAGGTTCCAAATCGGTTTACTTTTGCTGTCATTTCGCCTCCAATTTTATATGTCGAATTAACGGCCGATGGAGTTTTTCCATCAACGCGTACCAAGGTATATTTCTGCTTGTCGACAATTGGATCGCTCTCAAGCGGCAATGTTATAGTAAGGTCCGATGCAACAGGAACATGTTTGTCGCCTATTTTGTACCGTCGTGAAATTTCGCCGGTAAGCGGCTGACTATCGGTTATACTAAAGATGCAGTCTTCGTACAACGCTCCGGCAGGTATGGTGATTGATGCACCATTGTCATTGGTTACAGTATACTGTCGATCATATATGATCAACTCTCCATCTCCGACCGGTGCCGGAATCTCTGAACGTTTCCCTTTGATAGTAAAAGGAACTACAGTCTTGTTTCCATGGTCATCTCTAAGTATAAACTTAAGTTTGTAGTCACGTTCGGTATCAATGTCTATGGTGCCATCGCCTTTTGCCGAAATAATATCGCTGAGTGGTTGTGATTCGGGAATGTATGTAGTCATGTACCACGAATTGGAATCTACTACATCACCAAATTCAACAAGAGTATTAACCGCTCGTGTACGATTAAAGTCGCTATGATCTATTACCCTATGATATAGCGTGTCACCATCAACGAGGAGTGTCATGTATTTAATTCCGTATATATTGGTGGTACCGGTCATCTTGTCGTAAGCCTTGATTGCCGGTGAGACGCGTCCCCAGGCTGTAAATGGTTTCGCCATATCTACTTTTGTAATGTGGTAGGACGGTCGGGCCTTACCATCGACAACGCCTTCGCGAGGATATAGTGCGATACCTCTAACTTCGGGTGCAATTTCATCTTTTAAATACCGGCGGTAATAGGGCATTGGGTCGAGTGCATATTCTGTTGATGCATCGCGCACGTCCATGTGAAGGTGTGGCCCGCCCGATGAACCCGCATTGCCACTATGGGCTATCAGTTCTCCTCGCTTTACCTCTATTTCACCGGGAGCAAATTCAGTGTCGATCCTAAAGCTTTCTGCTTCATATTGGCGGTCTCTCACCGGTTTATCTATTTTGTCAATAAAACTTTGGAGATGACCATAAACGGTTACGAGACCTAATTCGGGATGGGTGACATAGATAGCTCTGCCAAATCCCCATGGTGAAACAACAATTCGACTTACATAGCCATCGGCAACGCAATAGATTGGTAGTCCGGTGCGTCCTTGGGTTTTGAAATCGAGTCCTGAGTGGAAGTGGTTGGTTCGTAATTCACCAAAGTTACCGCTAAGAGTCAAAGGGATGTCAAGAGGAACGCGAAGGTTGGCTTCGGAGGGGGATTTAGGTTGGGCATTTGTTAATAAAGCCGTGACTACCATTGAGGCAGCCACGGCGCGTAATATGCGGTTCATTGTCTTAGGTCAATTAACGTTGGGCTGTAAGATTTCCTGTTACAAGTTGTTGATAGGCCCATGCTCCGGCTTGTGATGCTTCAACGGTTATCATGTTGCCATCGGGTGAAATCATTTTAACGTGTGTATTGTCGACAAACGTCATAAGGGGGTATTTTTCATCACCGCTGACAACGCTCCAGGTCTGGTTTGATTTATCAAAATCAAGTCTTACTATTTCGCCATTGTCTTGGTTAGTTATGGTATAGCCATCTACATCACATTCAACGAGATATCGGCCATTTTGGCCTTCGATCTCTTTCGAGCCGGTGCTTGAGACCGGATTGTCACCGCTCCAAAATTCGATGCTGTTCAATACAATTACATCGGCAAGAGCCGATACTTCATATACAGGTACAATCCACATGGCAAAGAATACCAACTCGTTAATGAATTTGCTGTCAATTGATTGATTCCAAGTCAACAGTTTGTTGGTAAGAGTAAACGAGCCTATGCATGATGTGCATAATGTTGATGCTGTAAGTGCCAGCACGAGTGCGATGCTTATGTAATTCTTTTTCATAATTGATAGTGTTTATATTATTGATTTATATATTGTTTTGCACGTGTATAAAATGACATTACCTGGTTTACGTAGGCCGTCGTTTGCCGTCCTCTGAAATATCCCCATTTGCACACCGGGTCGTTATAGTACTCGGGCTTGGACTTCAGGAGAAGACACTCCGCTACATTGCCATCCCACACTTCGGGATTGTATCCTAATTTACGAGCCAGTGCAATTGCATCGTAGATGTGTGCTAATCCGGCATTATAGGCTGCTAACAGGAATTTTAAACGTTCTTCTGGATCAGGAACCAGTTTTGATAAGGATTTATTCAAGTCTTTTAGTATCAATGTAGACGTTCTGATACTGGATTCAATGCTTGTAAAATCATCGGCAGCGCCATATGCTCTTGCTGTTGACGGCATTATTTGCATAATGCCTTTTGCTCCGGCCCACGATGTGCGTGTCGTGTCAAACTGGCTCTCGACATATCCCTGGGCTGCCAAGAGCCTCCAGTCGTAGTTTATGGACCGGGCATATTCCTTGAATATTTTATCGAATGGGGAGATGTGCCCTTTGGAAAAATCGATATGGTTATTTGCCGGCGCATTCTTGCTTAGCTGAAAATAACGTCTCAGCAGTTGACGGCGCGTGTTTCTTGGCTTTTCATCACTGATCCAGGCATTGATGCTATCGGCCAACCATTGATTCCCGGGACTTACACCCCAAGCCGACCTTTGGGGAAAACTCAGCACAAGCGATACGTCAAGATTGGGATAGTAGGTGCGGTTTAGCTGAGCTATGTCGCTATCGATTACAGTCAAAGGTATGGTTCCGTTAGAAACCATCTCGATTAGATCTTCAGCGATAAGAGTATCGTTATCGATAGGATGTATCCTTATACCACCGCCAAGCTCTTCATTCAGATTATGCATGCGGTAATAATAGCGAGACTCTTTTTCAACAAAGACGTCATGTGTGGGTAGTTGGGTTACGTCATCTATAAGGCTAACGCCAGCTCTTCGGGGTTGTACGAGAACTTGATGAGTTTCAGTGACAGGGCCACAACTTATTACACGCTTGTTGAATTCATCGGTAACCGGTATTGGATATACGATAAGATCAACCATGCCCGAATCAAGCATTTCGATCATACGCTGCATTCCCGGTGCTACGATCAGGTCCAAGGCTATTCCTTTGTCTTCGGTAAGCCGCTTCACCATGGAATAATCGACCCCCATGGGTTCTTCTTTATATATGAAGTAAGAAGTCGGACTATAAAGAGTGGCTACGCGTAGTGTGTCGGGCAATTTGCCGGGATGTAGATGTGATGTAACGCTGTTATGTCGTCCCACGCACGCAACTAACATTAGCCCTAAGGCCATAAGTATAATAAGTTGTGTGCTCTGGGACTTCATAATCTGTCGGGGGGGGGTATTCAGTATGTGAACACGCCTTTATCTGACTTGATCGTAACCTTGGGACTGTCTGATTCTTCAACACGTCCTACTATCCGCGCTTCAATGCCGAAGTTCCGGGCTACTGCGATTACTTCATCAGCTTTGTCGGGAGACAGGTATATCTCCATGCGGTGTCCCATATTGAACACTTTATACATCTCGGCCCATTCGGTTCCACTCTCCCGTTGAATCATGTCAAATAACGGAGGTACTGGGAACATATTGTCTTTAATAACATGCAGTTTGTCAATGAAATGAAGTATCTTGGTTTGTGCTCCGCCCGAGCAGTGTATCATTCCATGAATATCGCCATGCATCTTATCAAGGAGTTGTTTTATTACAGGAGCATACGTGCGGGTAGGGGAGAGTACGAGTTTGCCAGCGTTGACAGGTACTCCATCTACATTATCGGTCAGAGATACGGAACCTGAATACACCAATTCGGCTGGCACGGCCGAGTCATAGCTCTCGGGATATTTGCCTGCGAGATATTTGCCAAAAACATCGTGCCGAGCCGATGTCAATCC
>CANOKG010000150.1 GCA_947566655.1 uncultured Muribaculaceae bacterium
AAGCGGGTAAGGGAGGATGTGCTCTTTATTTTAGTTTAAATGAAAGAGCCGTGATGTGTTGCTGATTGTTCTTTGGTGCATTGTGTTGCGGGAGTTTCCATTGTCGCCCGGTTCTTTAGTCGCGCAGCTGCGGCCGCATTGGGGTGACGGGGGTCTTAATTATAATGTGTACTCCTGATGACTTTAGAATCATAATTAGATAAAATTGTCTAATTGGCGGCGGAAAATGCAAAAAGTTGTTGTATATATCAGCGCAAATGTGTACCTTTGTGCGCTAAAAAACTGATGTATAACTTATTAATGATACGTTGCAAGATGTTAAACAAGTGGTATTCAGCATGTAGCGTTGACTAATTGGTCAGTGCGGGCAAATTACCGGCTCATAGGGATTGCATAACGGCTAAAAAAATATAGTTAATAGTTAATTGATGTTAATTATGACGGTTAGTTTAAAAATATTTATTAATTTAGCGCTTGAAGAGTTTAAAAATGCTACGGTTAAAAGCCGAAAAGCAAACTTACTAAGTGTAACTACCTTAAATTAATACAATTTTCGAACAGTTATAAGTCGACAACATAAGCTATCCGGAGCTGCCATCAAAGTGGCACACTCCCTGATAAATCAGACAACAAAAACAAAGCAAACATAACTTTCATTCCAATCATCATCTTATGAGTAAACATTTATTAGTGACTCTAATGTTGACCTGCGGAATGCCTCTGTCCGGTTCAATGACCGCATTGGCAAATCCCGAGCCGCAGACCCAGCAGCAAGGTGTCGAGTCAATCACCGGTACGGTGTATGATGAAAACAATGAGCCCGTTATTGGAGCTACCGTTTCAGCAAACGGGGCTAAGGGCCAGGGCGTTATGACCGATGCGTTCGGCCATTTCACTCTCAGAGCGCGTGTAGGCGCCCCCATTACAATCGGCTATGTGGGTTACAAGACAGTAGAGATGCCGGCTTCGCGCGACATGCAGATTTATCTGCAGCCCACCACCGAAGTCCTTGACCAGCTTGTGGTTGTAGGCTATGGTGAGCAGAAACGTGCCAACCTTACCGGTGCCGTAGCATCTGTGGATGTTGAACGTACTCTCGACAGCCGTCCTGTACAGGATGTAGCAAATGCCCTGCAGGGAGCTGTTCCCGGTTTGACTATCACTACTGCTAATGGTGATATCTCGGCTAATCCGGAGATTAAGATTCGAGGAGTCGGATCTCTTACCAACGAACAAAAAGCGAGTCCGCTAATTGTCGTAGATGGAGTGCCTGTTGATGACATGTCCTATCTTAATCCGGAAGATATTCAGGATATTTCGGTTCTAAAGGATGCCGCATCCTCATCGATTTATGGTGCTCGTGCAGCTTTTGGCGTTATCCTTATAACAACTAAAGAAGCTGGTTCAAAAGACCGTGTTTCGGTAAAATACAATAACAACTTTGCGTGGAGCCGCGCAACTGTGTTGCCTAAGTTCTTGAATACAGTTGACCAGATTAAAAATGCTCTGCAGTCGCAGTATCGTACAGGTGGCGACGTAGACATGTTCGGTATGTTGTATGAGGATCTTTTACCTTATGCCGAGGCTTGGCAGAAACAGCATGGAGGTAAGCCATATAATGATAACGTAGAACTGCATGAGTTCGAGAGTTGGGATAATGTGGGTGACTATGCTATAATTGATAAAAACGGTATTCCTACAACGTTGCACTATGCGGATTGGGATGTGGCCGAAACTTTGTTTCATGTGGCTCCCTCTCAAAAACATAATGTAAGCCTTGAAGGACAGAGCGGCAAGACAAATTATCGTGCTTCATTCGGTTATGACGAACGCGAAGATATGTTGAAGTACAGTTCAGCAAATCGTCGTCGTTATATGGCCAACCTGAATGTCGGAACTCAGATATTCAAGTTCCTGCGAGCCGGTGTACGCATGAATTTCTCGCAACGCGAATTTGATTTGCCCAATACAGTAATTACGGGCGCAAATTCGCCACTTAATCCTTATCAGTATATGTGGCGTTGGCCGGGATTTTTCATGAACTACGGATGGCAGCGAAATGCAGATGGAGAACCTATGCAGTGGCGCAATCCGATAGGTCTGAACTCTCAGGCTCATATGGATCGTACAACATATACCAAAACTGGAATTCAGGCATGGGCCATTGCTGATATTTGTAAAGGACTTACTTTGCAGGCCGATTTTGCTTACTCGGTACGCAATATGAACAGTGATGGTACAAAGATGCCTGTCTATATGTTCGACAACTGGACGGTAACCCCCGGTAAAGTATATTCTCCTTATACCCAGGCTTCATCTTATGCTTCGCAGAGTAATTCTCGCGACCATATGTGGACTACTAACGTGTTTGCTACCTATGCAAAGACTTTTGCACAGGCACATAATCTGAAGGTAATGCTTGGTTTCACCGCAGAACGTGAGGAATATAAGGAGTTTTATGCAAAGCGTCTTGGTCTTATGGACTATACCTTGCCTAATCTCGATCTCACCAACGGCGATACCTATACAACTACAGCAAGCAATTGGACACGTGCGACAGCAGGTTTCTTCGGTCGTATCAACTATGACTACAAAGGTATTTATCTGTTAGAAGTAAACGGTCGTTATGATGGATCGAGTCGTTTCCCGGCTAACGACCAGTGGGCATTCTTCCCTTCGGTTTCAGCTGGTTATCGCTTCTCTGAAGAAGGTTATTTTGAGCCTGTAAAGAGTTGGTGGAGCAATGGCAAACTTCGTGCTTCTTATGGTCATATCGGTAATGAAGCTGTTGGAAATTATCGCTTTATTCCCACAATATCAACTACTGACCAGGGAGAAACATATTGGATTAATGGAATTAACGGCCAGAAAATCTCAATGCTTGAAATGCCTACTCTGGTATCGAACTCACTTACATGGGAACGTATCGTAACCACTGATGTAGGTCTTGATCTTGGTTTCTTCCAGAACTCGCTTAACGTAAGTGTTGATTGGTTCCAGCGCGACACCAAGGACATGCTTGGTCCGGGTGCAACTCTTCCTGCAGTTCTTGGTGCAGCGGCTCCTATGCAGAACAACGGATCTTTGCGTACAAACGGATGGGAGGTATCTCTTGGATGGAACCATACATTTGGCGATGCAGACATCTATGTTAATGCGACATTTGCTGATTCCAAAACTAAAATTACAAAGTGGTATAACGCCGGCAAGGCAATATATACATTCACTCCTGGAAATGTCAATGACTTTACAGAGGGTACGTACTATGGCGATATCTGGGGATTCGAAACTGACCGCTACTTTACTGTAGATGACTTTATTTGGAATACCGCCGATGGAAAATATGCACCAGGTGCAACCCAGACAGGCTATGCGCCCGGTATTGCCGATCAGACGGGCATGCAGACCGGCAACTTCGTTTACGGTCCCGGTGACGTAAAATTCAAAGACCTCGACAATAATGGAGAAATTAATACGGGAAAACAGACACTTGAAGACCATGGTGATATGAAGGTGATAGGCAACGCTATGCCGCGATATGAATACTCTTTCAGAATTGGAGGCGCATGGAAGGGCTTTGATCTCGATCTTTATTTCCAGGGTGTAGGTAAACGTAATATGTGGGTTACCGGTTCTACTGTTATTCCAATGGCCCAGTCGGCTATTGGTACCTTTGAAGGCCAGAACTCCTACAATCATTACGTTTATAATGATGCAAACCAGATAATTGGTTACGATGTAAATCAAAGCAATACCTATCCCAACATGTATGAAGGTGTTGGTGGTGCCGGCAAGTGGTCTGCAAATATGGGACGCGGCTGCTACAACTTCTATCCGCAGGATCGCTATTTGCTCAATATGGCTTACTTACGTCTGAAGAATCTTACAGTTGGTTACACACTTCCTGTAGATATAACCAAGAAGGCTTTTATACAGCGTGCCCGCATCTATTTCTCGGCTGAAAACCTTGCCTTCCTCTATAATGGTGCAGGTAAGTATGGTCTTGATCCAGAACTCTCTACTTCTGCTACAGCAACTGCACAGGGTAGCAATGCCGGATACGCCGACTTCGGTCGTACAACTCCTATGCCTCAGACATTCTCTTTCGGCATTCAGGTTACTTTCTAATCAATTAATAATTAGGAACAATGAAAAAACATTTATTATATAGTGCTCTCGTTCTTTGTCTTGGCGTTACTCTTACCGGTTGCGATGACTTCCTGAACGATAATCGCTACCCGCTTGACAAGCAGACTTCGAGCCCGGAGTTCTGGAGTAACAGCGTGAACGTAGAGGGCGAAGCGAATCATTTTTACAACAACGTAGTAGGCTATGGCTCCGGCACAAATGGTACTTTCTACTACCATACCTTATCGGATGACCAGGCGGGTGCTATAAGCTCTACTTTCGCCAACTGGGCATATACTACTACTCCCTCGGAATCGGATGACTGGGATGATCCGTATATTGAAATCCGTCGGGCAAATCTGCTCCTTGAAGGTGTCGCAAGTGGGTCGTTAAACAATACTACTGCTGGAAATAACTTTATGGCTATAGCACGCCTTGACCGAGGAATGCAGTATCTGACTCTCGTAAAAAAATTCGGTGATGTACCCTTGGTTGAAAAGCCCTTGGATGTTAATGACCAGTCTGTACTTTTCGGCCCGCGAACCAATCGTAACGAAGTTATTGATTTTGCTCTCGCTGATTTGAATTTTGCAATTGAGAATCTGACTACAGAGTCGAGTAAGACAACCTTCTCAAGGGATTACGCACGAGCTATGAAGATTGAACTTTGTCTTTTTGAAGGTACATACGCGAAGTACGTTCTAAAAGACAGCGAGCGCTCCAAAAAATATCTCAATGAAGTAGTGAATGTTGCTACAGTTCTGATGCCTAAATATTCTATAGGTGATGATTATGCTGCACTTTACAACTCGATGAGTGAGGAACTCAATGCCAATTCGGAGGTTATAATGATGAAGGCCTACAAACAGGACGTAATGATGCACTCTCTCCTTGATTGGACTTGTTCATCATCTACTGTATGTGGCATTACACGCAATGCGTTTGACTCATTCTTATTTCTTGATGGCCAGACTGCTGATAAGACTTCATACGACAATACCGATAAGGGAGAACCCATAGAGAATGGCTTGAGTATTGCTAACATTCTTTCGGTTCGTGATAAACGCTTGTCTGCTATTGTTTGGGATAGGGTTATTTATCCTAACATGAGCATTAAGTTCGAGAATACAATGCCTATTTCGTCGCACACAGGATATGGTGTTAAGAAGTTCTACACTGATGAGATACCGTATGACTACACTCCATTTGCAAATAAGAACTATACTGCTGCCCCTATTTACTGGGGTGCACGTGTGGCTCTTGCATTGGTAGAAGCTAAGGCAGAACTTGGTACTCTCCAGAATAGCGATTTGACAAATACGCTTGATAAACTGTATAGCCGAGCCGGTTTGCCGACCAAGACTGTAGATGAGCTTGCAGCCATGAATGCTGCTGATAACAATATGGGTGTTTCAAGTCTGATTTTCGAAATCCGTCGTTGTCGTCGTTGTGAGCTTATGCTTGACGATGATGTCCGTTACTGGGATCTTGTTCGATGGAATAAACTCGATCTTCTCGACTTTACCAAGAATCCTACTATTAATCAAGGTGCTTATGTAGCTGATGCTCCAATTGCTCTCCCCGCGCCTTATGTGATGCAGAACGGATACATGGTTACTGCTGCAAACAACACTCGTACATTTGATGCCAAGTATAATCTTTATCCAATACCAAGCCAGCAGAGATTACTTAATCCGAATTTGAAACAAAATCCCGGTTGGGAATAATTA
>CANOKG010000151.1 GCA_947566655.1 uncultured Muribaculaceae bacterium
TCCTTCATTCGATAATATAATCATTTTAGTGTGTTAAAACCAGACAGGCTCTTAAAGAAGATTGTAACTATAAAGACGATCGTAACGTGTTTCTCACAAAATGAGGATGAGATGAATCGCCAAGCGTTGGATCATATTCAAAACCTTCATAACTAAAGTCATATAAGTCATCAATTTTGATAATTCGATTCTCGAGAATATATCTTACCATCGCTCCACGGCATGTTTTTGCCCACACAGCCTGAATTTTTAATTTACCGGAATCATCTCTTACATAAAACAGAGGCTGTACAATTTTAACTTTTTCAGAAACTTTATGCCAATGGAAAAGATGCTCATATTCTTCGGTTGACAAGTGCAGTAATATGCCATCATCATCATTTACACTATCAATGAGGTGCCCGGTGAGAATGTCTCGCCAAAATTGACTTAACGGCTTGTCACCGGTTACATCAAGCTTTACAACAGGTTCCACTCTATAAGATACAATACCATCAAGTGGCCTGAGCAGGCCATACATAAAACTTGTAATCCAGAGATGTTTTTGTGCAAAAGCAAGAACTGAGGGTCTTAGACTACAAGCTTTCAGATGCTTATAAGCTTGACCATTATAAACAAAGATAGCTGGTTGGCGTGTTGCAAAAAGAAAATTTTTAAAACGCAAGTGTGATTCTACAGCAATTCTCATGCTGCAACCGAGTTGCTTCATCAAGTCATCAATATCTATTAATGCAATTTCTTCAGCCAACTTGTTGGTGAATGATTGAAAAATCGGAGTACTTGATGGAGCAATCTCTGTCGAGTTGTCAACCATTATTTTCGCATCTGCCAATAGTATCTGCATTTGATTTTCGTTTTATCACACAAAGATAAAACATTAGCTTCATATCTTAAAATACCAAAGTATCTATTTAAAATACCCTATTTTTAGTATTGGAATGAGCAATTATACTATCTGATATAAATAAATATAATCATTTTAGGGTATTTTATCGCTTAGCGAAGCGGTCTAACTTTGCACGCAAATATGAGCAAATACAGATTCTTTATATTACCATTCATTCTATTCAGTACTTTCTCTTTTTCGACAAATGCTTTGCCTGTGAAAATACGAGTACTTGATAGTCAGAGTCGCGAACCACTCGAATTTGCGGCCGTTTCTATTACAAGTGATGGCAAACAGCAAGATGCCGGTGCATTTACAAATCACGAAGGTACTCTGTTGACTGATCTCAACTATGGTAGCTATACGCTGAACATCCAGGCTGTCGGTTATAAACCTAAACGCCATGTTATATCGGTAACTAACAATACCACACAAACATATACCATACTCCTCCCACCCCAAGATCCAATAGGGGAAGTTGTGGTAACAGCTCGCGAAGGACGTCACTCCACAAGTTCTTCGGTCATAGACACCACAGCAATGCAACACCTGCAGCCATCAAGCTTCACCGATTTACTGGAATTACTTCCCGGCAATGTATCGAAGGATCCATCTATGGGTACTCCCAATATAATCAACCTTCGCACGGCCACAAATGTCTCGCCCTCCGATGACTACATGACATCGGCAATAGGCACATCGTTTGTTGTAGACGGAGTTCCGATCAACAACAACAGCAATATGCAAACGACTGCCGATTCCAACCATTCTGACCACGAGACAGTTGCCAAAGGGGTAGACATGCGTGCCATTTCGACCGATGATATAGAGAAAGTAGAAATTGTAAGAGGCATAGCCTCAGTTGAATACGGAGACCTCACGTCAGGACTGGTAAATATCAAGCGTAAGAGCAGCGTTACACGTCTCGAAGCACGTTTCAAAGCCGACAGCAAGAGCCAGCTATTCTATGTAGGCAAAGGTTTTGCCATGCCTGGTAAAGATTGGATTATGAACACCGGAATAGGATATCTTGATGCCAAAATTGATCCTCGCAATTCTCGCGAAAACTACAAACGCATTAATGCATCAATCCGTAGCAACAAACGTTTTAATAACGATGTGCTGATGACCGAATGGAACTCTTCGATCAACTATAGTGCAACGTTTGAACATGATAACAATGATCCTGATCTTACCATAAACAATACTATCGACCGCTTCAGCACCAACAACCAGTCATGGTCTTGGAATAATACCGTTACTATCAAGCCCGTAGTACAGAAGCTATTCCACGATGTATCACTAACAACAGGTATCAACTACAACCGGGAACGTTTGCACCAGGAACGACATGTAGCTCCAGCACGTATCATTCCATTGACAGTGTCTATGGTTACGGGCAGCAACTATGTCGACTACCTGCCACTACTGTATCTCGCGACTCTCAATGTTGAAGGGGACCCGTTAAACGCCTATGTTAAAGGAGCGACTACCCTACGATATGTACAAAACAGTTTTACATCAACTTTAAAAACTGGTATCGAATGGACAAT
The DNA here is from genome assembly GCA_947566655.1 of uncultured Muribaculaceae bacterium. Lineage (GTDB taxonomy): Bacteria > Bacteroidota > Bacteroidia > Bacteroidales > Muribaculaceae > JAAVFS01. The sequence continues at coordinate 2,440 of CANOKG010000151.1, forward strand.
GAGCAAAAACTACGGTCGAGGTAATGTCTACGACATCACGCGCCCAATCACATATGTTTCAAATGTAAGACCAAGAGCATTCAATGATATTCCGGCCATGCACCAGCTATCGGCCTACCTTGAAAGCCGCAATACATGGCGCATCGCAGCCCATACGATTGAAGCTACACTTGGACTACGTGAAACACAACTGCTCCACATAAACAACCGCTACGCACTTGCCGGTAAGCCATATCTCGATCCACGCGTAACATTGTCATGGACGGTACCGGCGTGGTACATCAATAGCCAGCCGATGGTTTTGGAATTGAACGGAGGTATTGGTCTCCAGACAAAGATGCCGGTAGCATCTTTCCTTTATCCCGATCCTAAATATTATGATTATGAACAGCTCAACTACTACCATAACGTTCCCGAGTACCGCACCATGAACGTAATGACCTATGTCGAGGACGTTACAAACTACGATCTGAAAGCTGCCCGAAATCTAAAATGGGAAGTAAGAGCCGACCTCAGTTTTATGGGAAACCGCATGTCGCTAACCTACTTTCATGAAAACATGAACGATGGATTCCGACACTCTTCAAGTATCAAGACATTCTATTACCGAAAGTATGACGCTTCGACATTTGACCCCTATAGTGTAAACCGAGCACCGGTAATAGAAGAGCTACCTTACACCGATGTGACCTATATGACCACAACATCAAAAGTCACAAATGGTAGCCAGACACGCAAAAACGGTGTAGAATACACATTCCAATCACGGCGCATACCAACCTTACACACCCGTGTCACTATCTCGGGAGGCTACCTCGAAACCCGCAATAACAACAGCCAGCCATTATGGTATAGACCGGGCATCATCATTGATGGTCGCGAGCTACAGTACCTCGGACTATACGATGATATAGATGGAAGCATCTACCGTAGTTTCAACACTAACCTGATATTTGATACCGATCTACCTCGATTAGGACTGAGATTCTCATTAGCCCTGCAGACAATGTGGTTCACATCACGCCAAACAATATTTAAGGATGGTGTACCCACCCACTATATCGATGTAAACGGTAATATATATGAGTTTGACCGGAATAATCTACCTGACGTTGCGCTTAAAGAGCTGATTCGCATTTATAATAAAACGACATTCGACAAAACAACTGTTCCACCAGAAAGCCGTATTAATCTCAAAGCCACAAAAACATTTTGGAACAATCGCATCAATGTAGCATTATATGTGAATCGCCTTTTTGCCATACAACCCGATTATCACCGCTACGGTCAGACTATACGCAGGTACTCATCACCTTACTTTGGTATGGAACTTAACTTAAAACTATAATAACCATAATACACATCAAGTTATGAATTTAAACAAATCAATTATCAAAGTGCTCTTCATGAGTTCGGCGATCATGTTAACCATGACAGCATGCAACGACGATGAAATCATTCGTTATGACGTGACTGTATCGCCCAGTATTCCCGAAGAGGCAGTTGCCGGTTCCCAATTGGATAACATCCAAATCAAATTTACAGAACTTAATACCCACAAAGTTTACACCGTAACAAGTCTTGACAACCTGAAATTGCCTGCAGGTACTTACAATGTTGATGGTACAGCCACAATAACAGTTGAAGAGAATGGCAAAACAGTAACTAAAACAATACGCACAGTAGCCAATGGTATTGTTATTTCAGAAGAGTCTAACAGCATTAACCTTGAATGGTTCTTCTATAACGATGAGACATCGCTAGTATTCAGCGAAATATATGCCTGCTCTTCGCTCGATGCAGCGGGGAAAGGCAATATCCAGGACTCATACTTTAGAATATACAACAACACCGACCACATAATATATGCTGATGGGATAGCAATTGCCGAAGGTCTATATGCCAACACTACAGCATTGTCAATATTGACCCCCGAATATCTCCCCCAAAACCGCTTTATGGTCAGCGCTCTATATGCCATTCCAGGCAACGGAACAGATGTCGCAATTCAACCAGGAGAATCGTTGAAGATTGTTGATCAAGCCATTGACTGGACTGAACAAGTCACACCCGCATTGAATCATACCGATGCCGATTTTGAATGGTATGACGAATCAACCAATGCCAACAAAGACATTGATAATGTCGAGGTACCAAATCTGATAAAAATTTACTCATCAACCTTGTCTTTCTGGTTCCCCAACCGCCAATGCAACCAGTCATATGCTCTTGTAAAACTACCAGAAGGTATGACATCGGAGATATATCTTGAAGAATGCCCGACTGGGGCGTTCGACTATACTATGGCAACAGTTCCCGACCGGAAGTTTACCCGTAATAATGTTCATTGGATTCCAAATGACTGGATTATCGATGGTGTAAATCTCAGTCCGACATCTACCTTCAAACAAACATTCCTATCACCGGCAATCGACAAAAGTTATGCGGCAATCGGTGAGAAAGTAGATCTTACTCAGAATGCAGGCAAAAAATTCAAACGCAAAGTATTAGGCACATCGGCAGACGGCAATATCGTGCTTGTTGATAACAATGATTCGGCCAACGACTTTGAAGTTGTAAGCGCCTATGAGGACTAATCAACCTACATTAGAAACCACGGTATTCATTCATAAATGAAACATTACCTGAAATTTCTCATAACATCCGTAATATCTGTATCAAACTTGGCATGGACAGTTTCGCCAACTGTCCATGCCGAGTCGCCACAGTCATTATTAGACCACGTCTATGATGTAGAATCACCGCTAGGTAAAACCACACGTTCATACTACACCTACGGACCGGCTTCAATGGCCTGCATGGACTCTATTTCGATATCCAACTGTACTCTTAGTTTTGACCACACAAGTCAAGCACATCCCACAATGGCTCAAACCGGTAGCGGTCATACCGACTACTTACTTGGGGTTAATTCGTACTACAAACTCGGATTGAAATCGACCGTTTGGGGTGAAGCCGATTACACAAAAAGGCTGATACGCGACATAAGTTTCAATAACTGCCTTGATTACGAATTTATAGCTCCTTACTGTATGGGCGATGACACCGGGGGTGACATCTCGACCCAACGCTACCGCTTTGGCGGAGGATGGAATGGTACGTTTGGTAAATGGATGTTTGGTATCGAAGGCAAGTATCGTGCTGAGATAGGTTATCGGTCTCACGACCCACGTGTACGTGATATCGTATCGGATCTCGACATCGCTATCGGTGTGTCACGAAGAGTAAACTCAGGCCATCGCGTTGCAATCAATTTTGGAGTGAAAGTCTACAACCAGAACTGTGATGTGGAATTTTTAAATGAAGCGAACTCAATCTCCACTCTTGTATATTCAGGTATGGGTGAATATTTCAAACGCTTCACAGG
>CANOKG010000152.1 GCA_947566655.1 uncultured Muribaculaceae bacterium
ATATTATAACATTGCAAGTGACCGATTGGTTCAGTTTTTTCTGTTTTTGAAGACTTTTTTATAATTGCTTATTTTTGTGATTGTTACAACTTAAAGAATTGTTGCTGTGGCCAACCGGTAGTCGACCAGATAAATCTGGAACTGAGTGCGTGACTCGATAAGATTGGATCGGGATGTGTGCCACTGAGCCTGTGCATCCAACAGCTCGGTCAAGGAACTCAGTCCTACATTATATCGTTGCTCAACAGCATCAAGCGAAGCCTGAGCCTGGGACATCGCCACTTCGGCCGAATGCACCAGTTCGCGTCCGGTAGAGAGATTAGTTATAGCCTGTCTTACCTGCAAATCGAGCAGATCGCGGTTGCGTTGCAACTCCAGCCGAGCATTCTCGACATCGAGTTTTGCATGTTTTACTTTCTTGACTCCCTCGCCCCAGTGAAACAACGGGACCTTCAGCGAAAGCATGATGTTCCAGCCATTGCTCGAAATAGATTGGTTATAGGGATGGTAATTGCCATCGGGCCCCTCAGCCATCCCTTTTATTTTCATATTGCCATAAGCGCTCCAACCGGCCATCAACCCCAACTGTGGCAAATAATCGGCTCGCACGATATTGACCTGCTGCCCTTTGGCATCGACATCAACCTGCAATAATTGCATCTCCGGGCGAGCGGAGAGATCATAATCACCTATCCCGTCGGGGATAATTGCCGGGATATCTTTGTCGGCCGGTTCAAGTGGTGTATCGAGTGAGACTCCGATAGCATTACACAAAGCCATGCGACACAGATTGGCTCCGGCCTCAACCTGCTCCAACTGATAGGCTACCTGCGACCGTCGGGCATCGATCCTCAACAGATCGGTCTCTGTTGACATACCGGCCTTTACCGAAACCGAAGTATTGCGATAAGCCGTATCGACCTGAGCCATATAGGCACGTAACATATCTATTTTGGAAAGCACAGCAACGTAGTTCCAATAATAAGTCTGAGCATCGGCCGATACCTGACTGCGCGTCATACGCTCCTGTTCGACGGCACCATGGCGTCCTATGCCGGCGAGCTTGTTTGCGGCCACAATCTTGCCGCCGGCAAAGATAGGTTGTGTCACACTTATACCGGCCATATAAACACCTCTCATACTCATGGTCATTGCCATCTCCTCATATTTTGAATCGGGTAGCATCCACGCCATAGTTGCTTGTCCATCGAGTTTCGGCAGATAGGCCGTTCGAGCAATTCCCTGCTGCAAGCGAGCCTGAATGACACGGTTGGCACTCTCCCTGACCTGTTCGTTAGACTCCAAAGCCATTCTCACGGCATCATCGACTGTAAGATCTATAGCAGTAGCCTGCAATGCCGCTGCCAAGCCAATCAATATACTTAGTTTCCTTATCATTTTATGCTTGGTTTCTTTACTTTAAACAACACTGAATAGAACAATGGGAGCAGCAACAGGGTGACTATAGTGCCCATGAACAAACCTCCCACAACTGTCACCGCCAACGAGCCATACATCGCATCACCTATCAATGGGATCATACCCAGTATTGTAGTGAACGAGGCAAGCATAACCGGACGCACACGACTTACTGTTGCTTGTACGATTGCCTCATACTCATGCACCTGCTCCTCGGTGTGCAGACGGTTTATCTCATCAACAAGCACGATGGCATTCTTAACCATCATGCCTATAAGTCCCATGAAGCCGAGAATAGCCATGAAGGTAAACGGAGTCTGGGTAAGATAGAGAAGTGGCATGATACCACATATTACAAACGGGAAGCAAACGAGAATTATAAATAGCTTTTTCCAGTTATTGAACAGCATCAACAACACCGAAAAAACTATCAGCAACAGCAAAGGCATCGCCCCCATCAACAGCTCGTTTGATTCCTTTGACGTTTCACCTTCACCCACAAATCTCATTGTATATCCTGCAGGTAACTTGATAGCTTCGATAGCCTCTGTGATTGCCGCCTCTACCTTGGCGGGAGTAGCATCAATATTCAACGGATCGGGATCACACTCGGCCTGGATGGTGCGCTGGCCGTTGTACCGGTAAATGTAGTCGCGGGTGTATTTCAGCGACACCGAATCAACTACGTTACCCAACAATGTAGTGTGAAACTGATTGGCCATTGATCCTGTCATATCCCAAACGGGGATAGTTGCAAGATCGGCGGGACGGTTCCCGTTGCTGTCACGCATGCGCAGTTTTATAGGCAACACATGCTCCTCTTCGTTCACAACGCCTACTGTATAGCCATCACCGGCTGCCTGCAGAGCATTGGCTATGTCGCTACGGCTTATGCCAGCCAGGCCGGCGGCATACTGTGAGAAACCAAACTGTAGCGATGGCGCTTGCGGACGCCAGTTGTTCTGCACACTGTAGCGGTCGACATATGGACAATCCCGCATCACCTGCTCGGCATGCGCGCTAAGTTGACGCAACACTTCCGGATCGGGACCCGAAAACTCTACTTCGACAGTATGGCTGGAACTTATCGAAAAGTTATACTTGCGGGTGCGAAGATAAGCTTCGGGTGATATATCCCGTAGCTTGGACCGAAGCTCATTTGCGACACGATTGGCTGTTTTGAAATCGGCACAGTCGATGATCAACTCGGCATAGTTATCACCTCCGGTAGGCATTGGTCGTACAAATGTATAACGCGCCGGCGATCCTCCGGTGCTTACGGCAACACGATCAACACCATCAACTGTCATAGCGGTATCGGCCAGTGCCAAAATCTTGTTTTCTACCGCGGCCGGATCATTTTCACCGGGGAAATAACATTCGATTACAAACTGGTTGTAGGCAAAGTCGGGGAAGAAAATCTGGCGAACCTGCTTCATTCCCATACACGACACTATCAACAGCACAAAGGCAGCAACCATCGACACCGTTTTGTGGCCTAACAGCCACTCCAGGCCACGACGCATCACCTTGTGTACCTTACTCTGGTTGGCTCCTGTCGAACCATCAACTGCCGGTTTGATTCCTTTCTTCATCCACTCCGACACACAGATGGGCACTTGCACCAAAGCCAATACCCAACTTACGAGCAGACTGACACATATCACAATAAAGAGATCACCGGCAAACTCACCTACCGATCCGGGGGTCAAGAAGATAGGAAGGAAGGTGCTTGCCGCTATCACGGTAGCACCCAACAACGGTAACGCTGTATTTCGTCCAATGCGGTAAAGATATGTTTCACGGGGCAATCCTTTCTGACGGTCAACAAGGATACCGTCCATTATTACCACAGCATTGTCTACAAGCATACCCATAGCCACGATAAACGCGCCAAGCGAGATTCGTTGTAGAGTGGTTCCGGCCATTGACAGTATAGGGAACGACAAGGCAACAGTGAGCACCAGGCCAAACCCTATGATGACTCCTGAACGCCACCCCATCGATAACATCAGTACAATAACCACAATAAGCACCGATTCAAGCAGATTGAGCATGAACCCATTCATCGCTTCGTTAACCATATCGGGCTGGTAGAAAATCTTCTCGACTACCATTCCAACAGGCAAACGCTCCTCAACTTTGGCGATTCGCTCATCGACGGCTTTACCAACATCAGGTACAATGGCTGAGTTATCAAGGGTTATAGATATTGTCAGAGCGGGATCACCATGCACAAAGAATTTGTTACGCGATGGTTCGGCCACAGCTCTTTCTACTTTGGCTATTTCGCCAAGTCTCACTACTTTACCATCAAGCGATTTAATCTGGATATTACGTATATCATCGGCATCGGTCACTCCCTCGGTAATCTCAACGGTAAAGCGGGAATCGCCCGTAACATGAGAACCGCCATCAACGGTCTTTGTGGCGCTCTGCAAAGCCATAGTCACCTGGGTGGGAAGTAGTCCGTAACGCTTAAGCTGAGACGGTTCAATATCAATGTTATAGACCTCTTGTATGGTACCTCCTATATTGACGCGTCTGACGCCCGGAACTTGCAGTAATTCACGTCTTAACAGACGGGCATATTTCTCCAGTTCGGGTAAGGAGTATCCATCGCCTGTAAACGCATAGAACAAACCGTAGACATCCATCATATCATCAACCACTACCGGGTCCATACAGCCTTGTGGTAGGGTCCGGGCTACATCGTTGGCCTTACGACGTACTATGTCAAAGTGTTGCTCAATCTCAGCCGTTGGGGTCTCCTTGGCAAACTCTACGGTAACAGTTGCCTGCCCCGCCTGCACATCGGTCTTGATTTTGTGAACATCGGGCAGAGTACGCATGGCGTCTTCCAACGGTATCGCAACATCTATCTCAACCGTCTCGGCATCGGCTCCGGGGTACATAGCCACGATAGCAACCTGCTTGATAGGTACCGAGGGATCCTCGAGTTTAGGCATCTTCTTATAGCTGATATAGCCCATGAACAGGATGCCTATCATCAAGGACCAGAAGAGCGTGCGGCGCTCCATGAAAAATTTTGTCACTTTTTCCATAAGAATCTCTGACTATGAACTGATTTAAACTTTTTATTTTTTAAAACAAGTCAGCCATCAGTTCCGTATTTAACGTTTTATAAAAAGTTTAAATCAGTTCTATAGTACGTTACGAGGGTTAGTATCCTTGTTCGATTCTATTATATTTACACGTTCGCCATCAACCAAATGATGAACACCGGCTCTAACTATACGGTCGGCTCCGGTCAATTGTCCCGAGACCTTAACCATACCTTGTTGGCCGGTAGACGCCGGATAAACCTCAATGGCACGTATTGTAGAGTCGGCTTCGCTGTATCTCCACACATAGGTCTGCCCCCCTTTTTGCCACATTGCGCTTAGAGGGATGTCGACTGTAGTGTCTCCGGCTGCGTCCCGTCCTATAGCCACATTTATGTTCATTCCCGAAGTAAGATGGGCTGTGGCAGGCACGGCAAGACGCATCCTGTAGAGCTGATTGTTATCGGCACGAGGAGTTAGACTTATCATATTCAGATTTATAAGCTGTTCAGGATCGAGAGCTGTATAACCGGTAAACGAATTGAATCGGTCGCGATCGGCATAATATCTTACTGGTAAATCGACAATCACTTGAAGGCCACCATCATCCATAAGTTCGAAAACTTTGGTGCCGGCATCAACCATTTCAGCGCGTTCGTGTTCACGGCTCACGATCACACCCGATACAGGAGCTTTGAGATAACAGTAACGCAGTTTATTTTCGTTGGTTTCGAGTTGCAGTTCGAGCTGAGCAAGTTGCGAAACAGCCCATTCATACTCGTTATCACTCATGTTCTTTGCATCGTGAAGCTGTTTCTTGCGGGCCACTTCCGATCGGGTGGTCTCCACCTGATGTCTGAGCTGACCTACCCCAAGAGCATAATCCACTGTGTCTAAAACAGCCAAAAGCTGGCCGGCAACCACATGATCCCCCTCGTCAACAAGCATGCGCTCGATCTGGCCGGCAGTCTTAAAGCCCACCGAAACCAAGTGACGCTCTTCGACCATGCCGGGAAGCATCAAATCTGAGCCATCGCCATTTACAATAGGATTGGTTAAGAACACATTGTGATAAACATCATTTCTGGGAGCAGGCTCTTTACTGCCACACCCCGGGAGCATCGTTACCGCACACGACACCAATAAAAGTTTGTTAAAAACTCTACTTAGTTCCATTGAATAAAGATTGTGTTTTATGAAAGCGCAAAGTTATAACGCATTAGATTGGTGTAAAAGGCTTTTTTACCATAGAAAATAGTCAAAAAGGGAACTAAGAGCCTGTCTGGTTTTAACACACTAAAATGATTATATTATCGAATGAAGGA
>CANOKG010000153.1 GCA_947566655.1 uncultured Muribaculaceae bacterium
TGAATAATCTAAAATTCGCCAAAATTGGCCTCAAGATTAATGCGAAACATATTCAAATAATCACTCTTTCATTAATATAACTATTTTAGTGTGTTAAAAGTAAACATACTCTTAGAGTGTTCGGTTAACCGATACCTCTTCAAAGCCTTCAATTATATCACCAATCTTGATGTCGTTATAACCGGCAATGCTCAAGCCGCAATCGTAGCCGGTAAGAACCTCCTTGGCATCGTCTTTGAAACGTTTGAGCGAGCCAAGATCGCCTGTATAACGAACAATACCGTCGCGTATGAGACGCACCTTGCATCCACGTTTGATCTTGCCGTCACGTACGATAGCACCGGCGATGGTACCAACCTTCGATATGTGGTAGGTTTCGAGAACCTCGGCCGAACCGATGATCTCTTCTTTGATCTCTGGAGCCAACATGCCGGCCATAGCGTCCTTAACCTCCTCGATAGCTTGATAGATGACCGAGTACAGACGTATCTCCACACCATCGCGCTCAGCGGCACGGCGGGCAGCTACCGACGGACGCACCTGGAAGCCGATGATGATGGCATCAGAAGCAGCGGCAAGCACGACATCGCTCTCCGATATCTCACCCACAGCCTTGTGCAGAACGTTGACTTGGATCTCCTCGGTCGAGAGCTTGATAAGAGAGTCGCTGAGAGCCTCAATAGAACCGTCAACGTCACCTTTGACAATGATATTGAGTTCCTGGAAGTTACCGATTGCACGACGACGACCAATATCTTCAAGTGTAAGGATCTTCTTGGTGCGCAGACCGAGTTCACGCTGCAACTGCTCGCGCTTGTTGGCAATCTCACGAGCTTCTTGTTCGGTGTTCAGCACATTGAAAGTATCACCGGCTGTCGGAGCACCGTTAAGTCCGAGAACAAGGGCAGGAGTGGCAGGACCGGCCTCCTTGATACGCTGGTTACGCTCGTTGAACATAGCCTTGATCTTACCAAAGTGTGTGCCGGCAAGAACAACATCGCCCACTCGCAGAGTACCGTTTTGAACCAGCACCGTAGCCACATATCCACGACCTTTATCAAGCGACGACTCGATGATCGAACCGGTGGCATTGCGGTTAGGATTAGCTTTCAGATCAAGCATTTCGGCCTCCAGGAGGACTTTCTCCATAAGTTCGGGTACACCTATACCCTGCTTGGCCGAGATATCCTGTGACTGGTATTTACCGCCCCAGTCCTCGACAAGGTAGTTCATTGCAGCCAATTCCTCCTTGATCTTGTCAGGATTAGCATGAGGCTTATCAATCTTATTGATAGCAAAAACGATAGGAACACCGGCAGCCGAAGCGTGGTTTATAGCCTCAACAGTCTGAGGCATCACATTATCATCGGCAGCCACTATGATAATACAAAGGTCGGTAACCTTCGCACCGCGGGCACGCATGGCAGTAAACGCCTCGTGACCGGGAGTATCGAGGAACGTTATGTGGCGTCCATCGCTGAGTTTCACATTGTAGGCACCGATGTGCTGGGTAATACCACCGGCTTCACCGGCAATAACATTGGCCTTACGTATATAGTCGAGCAACGAAGTCTTACCGTGGTCAACGTGACCCATCACGGTAACGATAGGCGGACGGTCCTCAAGTTCCTCCTCACTATCCTCTTCCTGAGATATTGCTTCGACAACCTCGGCCGAAACATATTCGGTCTTGTAGCCAAACTCATCGGCCACGATATTGATAGTTTCAGCATCGAGACGCTGGTTAATAGAAACCATAACGCCAAGATTCATACAGGTAGCGATAACCTGATTGATCTGCACGTTCATCATCGAGGCGAGGTCGTTGGCAGTCACAAACTCGGTCAGCTTCAGAATCTTGCTTTCTGCAGCTTCGAGTTCGGCGGCTTCATGGGCACGGTTAGAGGCGGCTTCACGCTTCTCCTTACGCCACTTCACAGCTTTCTTCTGGGCATTACCTTTGCCGGTAAGGCGAGCCAAGGTTTCTTTTACCTGCTTCTGAACATCCTCGTCGCTAACTTCAACGTGGGCCGGTTGCTTACGATTATCCTTCTTCGAGGGCCTATTGTTATTGTCGTCACGACGGCGATCATCGCGACGGCGAGGGTTTCCGCCCCCACCCTGTTGCTCGGCTTGCTGCCCGGTTTTCTCAATATCGATTTTTTCCTTGCCACCAATGCGCTTACGCTTTTTGCGGTCACCTTGTCCCTGACCATTGGTAGCTTGGTTTTTGGCTATGCGCTCGTTGCGACGTTCCTCCTTAGTCTTTTTCTTGGGACGCGTCGACTGGTTGAGGGCACTGAGATCGATCTTGCCTATAACATTGATAGTAGGCACGTTTTTAGGAGTACCGAGCTTGAATATCTCGTCCTCTTTTTTCTCTTCGACCGGCTTTTTCACTTCAGCTGCAGGGGTAGTTTTAGGTGCCGGCTGCTGGGCCTTCTTAGGCTCTTGTTTTGATTGAGGGTTATTGGGTTTCTGAACCACAGGCTTATCGGCTTTAGGTACACTCTTTATTTCCCGGGGCTTGGCCTCAGGCTTAATATCTTTATTGGTTTCGTTTTTGGGAGTTTCTTTCACGGTCGCGGGAGCCGGAGTTGCAACCGAATCAACCGGTTTAGATTCAGGCTTCGGAGTCTCAACTGCAATTGTTTTTTCAACTTTCGGAGCTACCGGCTCAACAGGCTTGGGAGCTTCGGGTTTCGGCTTTTCAACCACGGGTGCCGGAGCCGGCTTCGGTTTCACGGGGTTTCCCTTACGGTCAAGCTCTATGTGGCCTACCACACGCAGTCCTGTCGAAGCAGCCGACGCAGCAGGCTGTGGCTGAGGTTTCACCTCGTTGACAGGCTCGGACACCTCGCTTTTCACCTCGGCAGGTTGCTGAGGCTTAGGTTCGGCTGGTTTCTGCTTATTTTCTACTTGTCGTGGTGCAGGTTCGCGATCTTTTTGACGGGCCGTGAGGAACTGTTCGGCTTCGCGCTTAGCTTTCATGTCGGTGCTGAAGTGCTGCATAAGCAACGCTTCGGCATTTTCGTCGATACGTGTATTTGGATTATCGTCTACCTCTATGTTTTTGCTTCGCAGGAAGTCGGTGACCGTCGATAACGAGACGTTCAGTTCCTTTGCTATTTTGCTTATTTTGTTTCTCGCCATGTATTTCTATCTTATGTCTGTAATTTGCTTGTATGGGTAATGTAGCGGCATGTAGGGCTGGCCCGCAATTGGAGTCGTTGCCGACAACCTCCAATTAATCTTCGAATTCGGCTTTAAGAACCTCGATCACTTGATCGACAGTCGATTCTTCGAGATCGGCTTTCTCGATAAGCACTTCACGAGGAGTGCCCAACACACCCTTGGCTGTAACACAACCCATGTTTTTAAGGGCTTCAATAACCCAACTGTCGATCTCGTCCTTGAACTCATCAAGATAGATATCCTCTTCAAAAGCCTCCTCGGTATCACGATAAACATCGATCACATATCCTGTCAACATCGATGCGAGCTTGATATTCAAGCCACCCTTACCGATAGCCAACGATACTTCTTCGGGACGAAGGAATACCTCGGCTTTTTTCTCATCTTCATCAAGGCGTATCGAGGAAACGCGAGCCGGACTCAGAGCGCGCTGTATGAGCAGCGAAGGATTGGAAGTGTAGTTTATAACATCGATATTCTCATTACGAAGTTCACGAACGATACCATGTATACGCGATCCTTTAACACCTACACATGCTCCTACGGGATCGATACGGTCATCATAGCTTTCTACGGCAATCTTCGCACGCTCGCCGGGAATGCGGGCAACAGCGCGGATGTTGATCAAGCCATCATGTATCTCAGGTACCTCGAGTTCGAAAAGACGGCGCAGGAAAGCTTCACTCGTGCGTGAAACATAGATGCGCGGGTTGTTGTTGGTGTTGTCAACTTTCAAGATCACAGCACGTACAGTCTCACCCTTACGGAAGAAGTCACCGGGAATCGACTCACTCTTAGGCAAGTGGAGTTCGTTCTTCTCCACATCCATAAGCAATGTTTCCTTGCTCCATGTCTGGTAAACCTCACCCGACACAAGCTCGCCTTCCAAGTCTTTAAACTTGTTGTAGAGAGCATCTTTCTGCAGATCAAGAATCTTCGACTGGAGAGTTTGACGAAGGTTAAGGATGGCACGACGGCCGAAGTTGGCAAATATTATCTCCTTAGTATGTTCTTCGCCAATCTCCACCTCGGGATCATCATCGGCACGTGCATCGGTCAACGAGATCTGGCGATATGGATCCTCCACCTCACCGTCAGGTACCACCTGGAGATTCTGGAAAATCTGAACATCGCCCTTGTCGGGATTCATGATAACGTCAAGATTCTCGTCGGTACCAAACATCTTGGCGAGCACATTACGGAATGACTCCTCCAACACGCTTATCATTGTAGTCTTGTCGATGTTCTTCAACTCTTTGAACTCGGCAAATCGTTCCACCATGTTAGGTGCTTCCTCTTTCTTAGCCATACTGGTATTTACAGTCTAATATATGTATGAGTTATTATTTATTATCACTTTTGGTTTACTATACCACTTTCATATAGAGTTTTACTTAAAGTCAATAAGATAACATGCCTTCTTGACGTTATCCATCGACAACACTACCGGTTCGGTTTTCAACACTGGGCGTTTTGCGCCCGGCTCCTTTACCTTGCGGCTTACTTCTATAGTAAACTCGGGGGCATTGACCTCTACCAATTTACCCGAGAGTTTGCGGCCATCGGCTGTCAGCACTTCTATATTGTTACCGATATTCTTGACATACTGGGCAGGCACCTTGAAAGGCGATGTCAGTCCGGCCGATCCAACCTCAAGTTCATAGTCTTCGATCTCGCGGTCAACCTTCTCCTCAATAAGGCGGCTGATGCGGGCACAGGTATCAATATCAAGACCTGAGGTCGAGTCGAGCTCCACTACCACGCGGTTGTCGGGCAAAACTTTCACTTCAACCAAGAAAAGATCGCTTCCCTCGATAGCCCCATTTACAATTTCTACTATATTCTGTTTATCTATCATATCTTACAATTGTTCCAAACGGCCTCAATTACTCAACACGCTGCCGGAAATTAACAAGCCAAAACATTATAAAGAGAGGAAGCCCACAGGCCTCCTCACGATTCTTCACTACAAAGATAGTGATTTTACCCTCCCGAATCAAATCAACAGGCCCGAAGCTTTACTATAAGTCAAATATTTAACATTATTTAATTTTATATCCTTTTATTTAACAATATAACCAACTCACACATTCCAAACCAATAAATTGAAATAGGACATAACATTAAAACTGTATGCGGCGAAACACCATGCAGGAGAGATTAGCGTCAATCCATCACATCCACCAAGAATTTTTCAAGTTGTACCAAGAAGCTCAACAATATGTAAAAACAAGAGATTTGATATAAGTGTTTTTACCGGAGTTGTGCTTATTGCTTTGGTGTTCAATCGCAAAGGCAGCTATAATTCACGCGATTATAACCATTGTACAGAGCTATTTACACAGATAATATGCAGAAATCAAATGAGCAAGTTAAACAGCTGGCAAAACTTGAATTTCCACAGTCTATCAGTTTGAGTCAAAGACTAATCAAACTCGTAGCTTATTTTCCTCTTTTCAACTGGTTTTAAACAATATATTTACATTTCATTTACATGTGAATCAGGTTGTTATATTAGTTATTAACACAGTGTTGATAACTCTAATTTAACGTGAGTTCGATGAAAATAATCAAAAGAGAGTCAGTTGTTTAGAGTATCCCC
>CANOKG010000154.1 GCA_947566655.1 uncultured Muribaculaceae bacterium
CTGTTTCATAAGTCGCTTTGCCATAGGACGCAAGGCCTACAATTACATCTCCTGCCTTTATGTTGGCATTATTGATAACACGGTCGCGACGCATGCGGCAGGTTACAGTGCTGTCTACGATAATTGTGCGAACGAGATCACCAACATCGGCTGTCTCTCCACCGGTGCTGTAGATGCTTATCCCGGCTTGACGTAGTTCTTCAAGGAGTTCCTCGGTGCCGTTGATAATGGCAGCGATAACTTCTCCCGGAATCAAGTGTTTGTTTCGTCCAATTGTAGAAGATACTAAAATATTATCGGTGGCGCCTACACACAGCAGGTCGTCAATATTCATTATCAAAGCGTCTTGGGCGATACCCTTCCATACCGATAAATCTCCTGTCTCACGCCAATAAATATAGGCAAGCGATGACTTTGTGCCTGCGCCATCGGCATGCATGATGTTACACCAGTCGGGATCTCCTCCTAAAATGTCGGGAATAATTTTACAGAAGGCCCGTGGATAAAGCCCTTTATCTACATTCTTGATGGCGTTATGTACATCTTCTTTAGTGGCCGAAACTCCACGTAGATCGTAGCGCTGTTGTGACATATTGGATATAATTAAGTTAGCAATTTATCTGATAAGAGTGTGAATTAACAGGAAAAGCAGTGTTGCCGGGGCAACAAACAGTAACGAGTCGATGCGATCTAAGATTCCACCGTGACCCGGTAACAGGTGACCAGAGTCCTTGATGCCGAGAGTTCGTTTAATCATAGATTCCACCAAGTCTCCCCATGTTGACATAATAGATACCAACAAGCCCAGTATGCCTAAGCTAACTGCTGTAAAGTTAGCGTTGTGCAATGATGCTGTACAATGATCGGCCAATAACGGGCTACCGGCTACTATTCCTGCAATAATGGAAAATAAGAGACCGCCATAGAAGCCTTCCCAGGATTTCTTCGGTGAAATTCGCTCAAACAACCGGCGTCTTCCTATCAGTGACCCTACACAGAATGCACCGGTGTCGTTTAGCCATATCATTATGAATATTAACATAATCAGAGATGTGTGATCGGCCATAGATAGCAAAGCCGATAATGGAGCGGCTATGTAAAGTTGCCCCATTAAAGAAAATGATGAGGAATTTAGCTGATTAAGTTGTTTGAAATATAGAGGGATAATGAGTCTTGCCATTAAATATATGAGATAGCACACAAGACCTATAGCAACCCATTCATTTGGTAACCGGTTTATCATGTAGGCAATTGACAACATGGACAGTCCACCTGCTATATCAAGAATGCGTAGCGGGCAGGGTAACCCATCGGGATTGCTTATGCGGTTAAATTCATCGATAGCGAGAATAGTAAAAACTGCTGTGAGAATGAGCATCCCAACCGGTCCCGATAGCACGGCGGCAATGACGGCGATAATATATATAAGTCCGGTGATGGAGCGAACGATTACATTCTTCATTATGGTCTTCATTTTATTTTCGAATGCAAATTTACCTAATTTTTTAGCTATAGTCTAAACATTTTCAAAAAAAATGGTGTATTTTTGTGGAACAATGTATTCTATTATCAGGGCGTGATAAACTACTTATTTATCCTACAGCCTTTAAACTGATTATTGCATCCATTATATATGATTTCGATAGAACAAGATATTTCCAAAGCTGTTGAAGTTCTCAAACGTGGTGGGGTTATTCTTTATCCTACCGATACGGTTTGGGGAATAGGTTGTGACGCTACCTGCTCTGATGCAGTAAAGCGTATTTACGATATTAAGCGTCGGGCCGATAGTAAAGCGATGATTGTTTTGTTGTCACGTGTCGATGACCTGTGGCGTTATGTAGATTCTGTGCCTGAGGTGGCAACTCAATTGATTGAAGCAACCGTCAGACCGCTCACCATTGTATATGATCGTGGTATCAATATGGCTCCCGAGCTTCTTGCCGGTGACGGTAGCGTAGGCGTGAGAATAACCCATGAAAAAATATCGGCGACACTGTGTCGTCTTATACGACGACCGTTGGTTTCTACTTCGGCTAATATAAGCGGGCAACCAACGCCGGCGCTTTACCGGGAAATTTCTCCGGAAATTATTTCTGCGGTAGATTATGTAATGTCATCACGACGCGATGATATAAGTCGCTCGTTGCCATCCCAGGTAATTAAACTCAGCAACAGCGGTGTTGTAAAGATACTGCGTAAATGATCACTGAACAAAAACATAGGTTATGGTTCCTGCTGTCCGATTTCTTCGCGACAGTAATCGCTTGGTGTGCATTCAACGTAGTGCGGTTCAATACGATAGAAGTTAGCCCCGATGACCCCACTATTCTTAAATATCTTGCATATCCTAAAGTTATAATAGGTCAGATATTAGTGCCGGCTATGATGATGGGCATTTATTGGTTGTCGGGTTTTTATAATCGTACGCTCTACAAATCGCGTGTTGAGATAATGACAACTACTGTCGGCTCGGTTGGTATTGGTGTTATATTTGTTTACTTCATCGCTCTGGTCGATGATCCTATTCCCGACCGTTTCAGTAACTATATTCTTCTGTCAATAATGGCTTTGTTGTTATTCAGTCTCGTATTTACAGGTCGGTTCTTTATTAATGAATTGATTCATCGGCGATTTGGACGTGGTGAAGAGTCGATTAGAGCTATAATAATAGGAAGATCCAATGAGATTGTCGATTTGATTGAACGTCAGCAACGACTATACATCTCGCCGCGACACACGATTGTTGGAGTTATGGCCATTGATGGAGCAGACCATCGTCTTGATCAATATGTCGCGATAGATTGGAGTGATATTGACCAAAAATGTTCGAATCTAAACCCCGATAAGATTATATTAGCACTGAAATGTGACAATGCTACCGAGGTCTTGGCGATAACACGCAAACTGTATCATCTTAATAGACCAATTCAATTGCCTGCCTGGAAGGCTATTAATCTTATGGCAAGATTGCATGTCAAGAACATTGCAGGTGAGCAGTTGTCAGACATTAACATGGTAAATATCAGTGAAAGCTACCGGAATGTAAAAAGAGTGGCCGATATTTGTCTGTCGGCCTTATCTTTGGCGGTTCTTGCTCCTGTTTTTGCAATCGTTGCCGTTCTTGTGAAACTAGATTCAAAAGGGCCGGTATTTTACCGGCAGCAAAGAGTCGGATATAATGGTAAACTCTTTACCATTTATAAATTCCGGACTATGATCAGCAGTGCCGAAGAGCATGGTCCGGCATTATCTTCCGAATCCGATAACCGGGTAACATCGTTAGGGCGTACTTTAAGAAAATATCGACTTGATGAGATACCTCAGTTTTGGAATGTGCTTAAAGGAGATATGGCTCTTGTAGGTCCTAGGCCTGAACGTGATTTTTATCTTAAAAAAATATCGGAGATAGCTCCGCAGGTAGCTATGATTCACCAGTTGAAGCCGGGATTGACTTCCTGGGGGATGGTTAAGTTTGGATATGCTTCTACAGTCGATCAAATGGTTGACCGTCTTGCATATGATATGATATATTTAGATAATGTATCAATGCTTGTGGACTTGAAAATATTGATATACACAGTAAGTACAGTCATAACAGGAAAAGGTGTTTGATTATGATGCAAACCATTAGACATATAAACCGCCAATTACACGATTATGGATTCAGATTCATGCTGTGGCGAGAAAAGCATATCGACGAAAAGACATTCGTCATTATACTCGCTCTGGTTGTGGGTGTATTGTGTGGTTTTGCCGCATTGCTTTTGAAATTTCTGATCCATTTCATAGGTTCAAATCTCACCGATGGTGCCAATATTACACGTGGTAACTACATCTATCTTATTTACCCTGTGGTGGGTATATTGTTGGCGGGTTGGTATGTCAGGTATGTAGTAAGAGACAATATTTCTCATGGCGTGACCCGAGTATTATATGCCATATCTCAGAATAAAAGCCGTCTTAAGCCCCATAATATGTATACATCGGTTTTTGCCAGCTCAATCACCATAGGATTTGGAGGTTCGGTTGGTGCCGAGGGGCCCATTGTTTATACCGGAGCGGCAATCGGATCTAATCTGGGACAAGCCTTCAGGCTATCTCCTCGAACATTGATGATACTCGTAGGATGTGGTGCCGCAGCCGGTATTGCCGGTATTTTCAAGGCTCCGATTGCCGGTATGCTTTTCACGCTCGAAGTCCTGATGCTTGACCTTACTACCGTTTCGGTAATGCCTCTTCTGATTGCTTCTATCTCAGCCGCAACTGTAGCTTATACATTTACGGGCTACGACCTCGAGTTTTTCTTCGTTCAAAGTGAACAATTCCCGACATCGCGTATCCCGTTTGCAATAGCATTGGGAATCTTCTGCGGTATGATATCACTCTATTTTACACGGGTAATGAACATGATGGAGGGGTTCTTCAAAAAAAAACTCGATAAGCAATGGAAAAAAACATCGGTAGGAGGTGTTATACTTGCAGCACTGGTGTTCCTTTTCCCTCCTCTATATGGTGAAGGTTATGGAGCAATTAACGACCTCCTTGATGGTGACCCATCCACAATCGTCGATGGGTCGATATTCTACCACGACGGCAACAGCGTCTGGTTTATAATCCTGTTTATAGGTCTGATTATTCTGCTTAAAGCATTTGCAACATCAGCCACCAATGGTGGCGGTGGTGTCGGAGGAACGTTCGCGCCTTCACTTTATGTGGGTTGTATGAGCGGATTCTTCTTTGCTTTCCTTCTGAACAATATGTTCGGAATGGATCTGTCTATAAAAAACTTCGCCCTTATGGGAATGGCCGCCGTAATGAGTGGCGTCATGCACGCTCCACTTATGGGAATCTTCCTTACAGCTGAGATGACCGGCGGTTATCAATTGTTTCTACCGCTACTGATTGTCTCCACTATATCGTATGGTACAATACGTCTTTTTGAGCCATATAGCATATATACACGCCGACTTGCCCAAAAAGGCGAATTACTCACACATCATAAAGACAAGACAGTGCTCACTCTGCTTAAGATCAATAGTGTGATTGAAACCGATTTTAAGACGGTGAAACCTGAAATGGATCTGAGGGAAATGGTGAAAGTAATTTCAGAATCCAATCGTAACCTCTTTCCGGTTGTCGGCGATAAGGGACAATTGCTTGGTATCGTGCTACTTGATGATATTCGAAATATAATGTTCCGCCCCGATCTTTACAGGCGTATGTATGTAAGACGCTTCATGAGCATGCCTCCCGACAAAATACAAGTTGATGAGCCAATGGATCGCGTGATGAAGAAGTTTGACGACACAGGCGCATGGAATCTCCCGGTAGTCGATACAGAAGGGACCTATGTAGGCTTCGTGTCAAAATCAAAAATTTTCAACTCTTACCGTCGCGTTCTGCGCCACTATAGCGACGACTGAGCAGTATCCTTACCGATTCCGTCTGCAAGTCAAATTACTGTTATGATTATAGTGATTAAAGGTATGACATAGTTGAAATATATAAATAATCTTTGTATAAAAATGCTTAAGTTGTAGGTTTTTGCATTCATCTTTCGCAATAACCTCGAAAAATAAATTCCAAAAAGTTTGCACAATTGAAATCAAGTTTATACCTTTGCACAACCAAAACGGATAAACGAGCTTAAAGCATTGTTAAATCCACGGTCCCATAGCTCAGTTGGTTAGAGCACCTGACTCATAATCAGGGAGTCCTTG
>CANOKG010000155.1 GCA_947566655.1 uncultured Muribaculaceae bacterium
GTATTGCCTTTGCATGTCTTGAAAGATATCAACCTTGAGATTAAACGGGGCGAACTGGTATCGATTATGGGCGCTTCGGGTTCAGGCAAATCCACCCTCCTTAATATATTAGGTATACTTGACAACTACGATACAGGAGATTATTATCTTAATGGCACTTTAATAAAAGATCTTAGTGAAAACCGGGCAGCCGAGCTACGAAACAAGCTTATTGGATTTGTGTTCCAGTCATTTAATTTGATTAGCTATAAAAATGCAATCGAGAACGTCGCATTACCTTTGTTCTATCAAGGCGTGTCCCGGCGACGTCGCAATAAGCTCGCGATGGAGCAACTTGAACGAATGGGACTTGCCGATCGGGCCCACCATTTGCCAGGAGAACTTTCAGGCGGTCAGAAACAGCGTGTAGCCATTGCCAGAGCCTTGATTACCAATCCGGCTATCATTTTGGCCGATGAACCCACCGGTGCACTTGATAGTCAAACATCGCGTGAAGTGATGTCAATATTTCGCGAGTTGAATGCCGATAAGGGAATGACCATTATAATAGTAACCCATGACCCTACGGTCGGAGAGCAAACCAACCGAATCATTAGAATATCAGATGGTCGCATAGTTTAATTGCGCTATCTATATATTATGAACATGACAATAAATCGATAACAATGATCGATATCATCAGAGAAATAATACAGACACTCAGCAATAATAAGATGCGTACAGCGCTTACCGGTCTATCGGTTGCATGGGGAATTTTTATGCTTATCATATTGCTCGGAATGTCGCAGGGTGTATATAATTCGTTCAACAGCGGATTCATGGCCCAAGCCTCCAACAGTCTGCAAATTTGGGGTGGCTATACCGAGAAGCCCTACCACGGTTACAAACAAGGTAGAGCGATCGAGTTGCAGTCGGGTGATCCGGAAACTCTGCAAACAAAAGGTGGAGTTCATGTTAAAAGTACATTACCGATTCTCGATGGCAGTACAGTTATCATATCCACTCCGCGTGATTACATGTCGGGGTATTATATGGGCGTGTATCCGGGCTACCTCAAAGCCCAGGGCCGCGAGATAATTGCCGGCCGATTTATCAATGAACTTGACATCAAGGAAAACCGTAAGGTAATAGTAATGGCGAAGCGCAATCTGAATCAACTTTTTACGTCGGCCGAGGAAGCTGTAGGCCAGCATGTATCCATTGGAGGCCTTTCATTTCAGGTTGTTGGTGTCTACTCTTCTGAGTGGGGCCAGGAGATATTTATTCCCTTTACAACAGCCCGCATGCTCAATGGCTTTAAAGATGACATATCATCACTTTTGATAGAGGTTCAAGATATGAAAACTACAGCTGATGGAGAAAAGGTTGAACAACAAGTAAGGAATCTACTTTCACGTCGACATGATTTTGATGCGACCGATCAGTCGGCAGTCTGGATATGGAACCGTTTCACTCAGCACATGCAGATGGAAAATGGTCTTGGAATACTCAATATGGCGATATGGGTTATAGGTATTTTTACGATGCTCTCAGGCATTATAGGTGTAAGCAATATAATGTTTGTATCGGTTAAAGAGAGAACCCACGAGATTGGCATACGTCGTGCTATCGGAGCCAAACCGCGATCGGTGTTGACACAAATAATAATGGAGAGTGTATTTATTACGGGCTTCTTTGGTTATATTGGAGTCGTATTAGGCATTGGAGTAACAGAGTTGCTGAATCACATGTTTGCCGGCAGCGATTTTTTAAAGAATCCTACTGTAACTATAGCAATAGCGATGCAAGTTACCGTGGTTCTTATTATAGCGGGTAGCCTTGCCGGCCTTTTTCCTGCGCTTAAAGCATTGAAAGTAAAGCCTGTCGAAGCTCTCAGAACAGAATAACGATATGAAATTAGCAATTTTAGATTTAGATAATTGGCGCGAGATTGGTGCTACATTAGCCAAGAATAAAACCCGCACATTTCTCACTGCATTTGGCATTTTCTGGGGAACGGCAATGCTCGCTATGTTAATAGGCGGCGCTCAGGGTCTTGAAGACATGATGAGACGAAATTTCGATGGGTTTGCAACCAACACATCGATTTTACAGCCCGGGCGGCGCACAATCTCCTACAAAGGATTCAATAAGGGGAGTTCCTGGTCAATGACACAAACCGATGTCAATATTATCAGCAAAGCGGTTCAAGGAATTAAAGCAATTGTTCCTATGATTAACCGTTATGGCATGAATGCAGCTTATGGCACTAAATCGACAAGTGTTACGGTAAAAGGTGAATCGGCCGACTATAACTATATCTTTGAGCATATAATCTATGAAGGTCGTTACATAAATGAGTCGGACGATAGGGAGGAACGCAAAGTGTGTGTGCTTGGCAAACGCGTTGCCAACGATCTATTTGGTACAGGCTCGCCTATAGGTCAATATGTTTCGGTAGGTGGCATTTACTATAAGGTAGTAGGTGTAGCCGGGCAAAACAGTGATATGCAAATAGGGGGTAGAGTCGATGAGTCGATTATTATACCGGCCACCACTATGCGTCGAGCCTTTAACCGTGGAGACAGGATAGATGGAGCTATGTTGCTTGCCGATGATAATATAAAGCCCTCTACTTTGCTTCCACAAATCGAACGTATACTGTTTCGCAATCATTCGATAGACCGCAATGACCATAATGCACTGTTTTACTTCGATATATCTGAACAGTTTGCAATGGTTGATAATCTTTTTTTAGGCGTGTCCCTCTTGGCGCTGTTTGTAGGTTGCGGTTCACTGTTGGCCGGAATTATAGGTATCGGAAATATCATGTGGGTGATAGTTAAAGAGCGAACCCAGGAGATTGGTGTGCGTCGTGCCATCGGGGCAAAACCTATAGATATTATCACGCAGATTCTCTCAGAGGGTATCATGCTGACATTTATAGCCGGTTTTGCCGGAATATGCTTTGCCGTCATAGTCCTATATGTGGCACAAATGATTACCACCAACGAGGTTTCTACTCCCGGCTTCCAACTTACGTTTGGTCAAGCTGCCGTAATAGTCTCTATCTTTATAGTGCTTGGCACTATAGCCGGTTTGATTCCTGCCCGTAAAGCTATGAAGATTAAACCTGTGGAAGCCATGAGAGAAGGTAATTGATAAAATTCAGCCCATTACACTAAATTAAGATATTAATAATACACACTATAAAACGATGAAACGATTTTTTAAAATTCTGATGTGGATAATTGTTGCTGTAATGTTCATCGGCACTTTTGTCTATCTGTTCAACAACTCCCGCGCTAAAGAAGTTAATTACATGGAGGTTGATCCTGCAATCGGCAACATCCAGCGCACTACAGTTTTAACCGGTAAAATAGAGCCTCGCGATGAGATTGAGATTAAGCCTCAAATCTCAGGAATCATAGCCGAGGTCAATGTAGAACCCGGTGACGTGGTTAAAGAAGGTGATGTTATAGCACGCATCAAGGTTATACCCGATGAGTCGACACTTTCCACTGCCCAGAATCGTGTTACGGTAGCTGAGCTTGATCTTGAAGAGAAGCGACTTGCCTATGAACGCACTAAAGAGCTATACGAGAAGAAGTTTGAAAGTCGAGAGAAATATGAACAAGATCTCACCGCTTATCAGCGTTCGACTCAGGAACTCGATGCCGCGCGTGATCAGCTTTCGATTGTGAAAGATGGCGTCTCAAATACAAATGCACAACAAAGTAATACACTCGTGAGAGCTACCATCACTGGTCTTGTTCTTGAAGTTCCTATCAAGGTAGGTAGCTCAGTAATTCAGGCTAATACCATGAACGATGGTACCACTATCGCTAAGGTGGCCGATATGAACGACCTGTTGTTTATAGGAAAAGTCGATGAAACCGAGGTGGGTATGCTCAGCGAAGGCATGAACATGAATATCGTGATTGGAGCATTGCCCGATAATAATCTTGAGGCTAACATTGAAAAGATCTCTCCAATCGCTACCGAGGAGAATGGGGCCAATACTTTTGAGCTCAAGGCTGCCATTGAAAACAGTTCTAATCTACATCTTCGTGCCGGGTATAGTGCTAATGCAACTGTCATACTTAACCGTGTTGACAGTGTGTTGACAATCCCCGAGAGTGTCATAGAATTTGCCGGTGACAGTTCCTTTGTCTACGTTGTGGTTAATGGTGAGAAAGTAACCTACGACCGCATGCCTGTAACCTTAGGGCTGAGCGATGGAGTAAATGTTGAAGTTAAATCAGATAATATAACCATCGACACCAAGTTGCGTGGTAATGAAATAAAATAACTATGAACTACACCAAAAAAGCTATCACAACATGTTTGTCCCTGTCCCTGGGTGTCCTGTCCTCAATCGCCGAAACATGGGACATGGATCGATGCATTGACTATGCACTTGAACATAATATCCAGGTAAAAATTCAGGAGCAGGATATTGAACAGGGTAAGTTGCAGGTTAGCTCTTCATGGCATTCTTTCTTACCTCAGGTTAGTGCCGGTGCATCCCAGTCGTTTAACTTTGGCCGAGGACTGACTGCACAGAACACCTATGCCAACCGTAATACATCGAGCTTCTCGGCCAGTGCTCAAGTGTCGATACCATTGTTTAGCGGACTCCGAAACATACGCACCTACGAGCAATCGAAACTCAACCTGCAGCAGATAGCACTTCAGGTAGAGGCTACACGTGATAATATCACCCTCAATGTCATAGCCCAATACCTCCAAGTTCTGTATTCTAAGGAAGTAATGGCGACCGCAAGTAATCAGGTTCAGCTTTCAACAGTAGAATTAGAACGTCGCCGGGCAATGGCCGAAACAGGAAAGATTGCCGAGATTGAGGTCCTTGAAGCCGAGTCGCAATTGTCGCAGGATCAATTGACGCTTGTAAATGCAACCAACGACTATCAACTTGCATTGCTTGATCTATCACAACTGTTGCAACTTGATACACCCGAAGGCTTTGAAGTAGCTGATCTTGATGGCTCAGAGCCACTTATTCCATCGGTAAGCAGTGTGTACTCCGATGCATTATTGGTTAACAACACTCTGAAAGCGGCCGATGCTTCGGTAGATGTTGCTGATGCAGCAATTAAGGTAGCGCAGACAGGCTATATCCCTACTCTATCGCTTAGTGGTGGAGTCGGGAGTAGTTACTTCACTGTCAGTGGTATGGAGAATCTCCCGTTCAAAAAGCAATTTAGAGAGAACTACAGCACCTACATAGGCTTGTCGCTGAATATTCCAATTTTTGATGCGCTTTCGACGCGCACTTCGGTAAAACGGGCCCATGTTCAACGCCACTCAGCCATGCTCCAAGTTGATCAGGTTAAGAATGAACTCTATAAAAGCATTCAGCAAGCCCATGTTCAGGCAAGCGGAGCAAAAGAGAAGTATTCGGCAGCTCAAGTTTCATGCAACGCATCCAAAGCATCGTTTGAGGCTATGAGCGAGAAATACAATATAGGCCGGGCGACATCGACTGAGTATGAGCAGGCAAAGACCAACTATTTTGCTTCTAACATACAGTTGATTCAAGCTCACTATGAATACCTCTTGCGTTACCGTATTCTCGACTTCTATCGAACAGCTGGTCGATAATAGATAGGTCCAAAATATATCAAACGCCCGCAATTTTAAACTCTAAGTTATTGCGGGCGTTTTTGTTTTAAAATTTTTTTTGACGGGGGAAATTTATTATAT
>CANOKG010000156.1 GCA_947566655.1 uncultured Muribaculaceae bacterium
ATATTTAGCATCAGGCTATTATAAAATCACTGATTTTTAAGTGACGAAGTCAGGAAAAAACCGCCGACGCAGCCGACTCGCT
Organism: uncultured Muribaculaceae bacterium; assembly: GCA_947566655.1. Classification (GTDB taxonomy): domain Bacteria; phylum Bacteroidota; class Bacteroidia; order Bacteroidales; family Muribaculaceae; genus JAAVFS01. The sequence continues at coordinate 83 of CANOKG010000156.1, forward strand.
CGCCTCCAAGCTCCGCTAACGCGCAGCTTTCAGGTACAATACCACTGCGATAATCATATATACTATGTTGGGTATCCACATCGCTACTATCGGCGATGTGATACCCGATATTGCGAATGATGAAGTCACAGAGGTGAACATTATGTAGGTGAAACTCAACGCTAACCCGATGCCTATGTTTATACCCATGCCACCTTTGACTTTTCTTGAAGACAGCGACATGCCGATCACAGTCAATATGAACGCCGCCGCACACATCGCATAGCGGCGCTCGTTCTCGATTTCAAACGACTTGATATTGGCCACACCACGGTCCTTTTGGCGCTTTATATAATCCCGCAACTGGGGAGTGGTCAGCGTCTCGTGGTCGCTGTTGGATATCAGGAAATCGCGTGGCTCGAACGGTATGATTGTGTCCATCGATTGCCCCGACGTGATATATTCCCTATCATCCTTGAAGTCGCGAATCATGTAGTTGTTGACCCTCCATTGGTACATGGTATCCCATTTTATTGTCTGGGCCGTGAGCCTCGATACCAATTTCTTGTCCTCAAACTTCTCCAGTGAGAACTTGATTCCCGTCTTTGTCGTGTTATCAAACCGGCTCATATAGGCAATCTCACCCTTGTCAACCTGCAACATTATGTTGCTGCCATAGTCCACACGCTTGTTCTTTACATATGTGTTCATGTAGTCGATACGCTTCACGTTGGCCGGCGGGATTATGTAGGCCGACAGCACGTAGGTGGCTGCCGCGATCACGGCTGCCGAGATCATGTATGGCCTGAGCAGCCGGCGGTAGCTCACTCCGGCCGACAGTATCGCTATGATCTCGCTGTTATCGGCCATCTTGGATGTGAAGAATATCACCGCAATAAAGGTGAACAGCGGGCTGAACTGGTTGGCGAAATAGGGCAGGAAATTCAGGAAGTAATCAAATACCGTAGCCTTCAACGGAGCCTTCATGAACGCGTCAAGCTTCTCGTTGATATCAAACATGATTGTAATCGCCAGTATCAATATGATGGCGAAGATGTAGGTACCTAAAAACTTCCCTATTATGTACCGGTCAAGTATCTTTATCGGGTTCTTCAGTTTCATTACTTTCCGCAGGTTACAGGCGACGCGTTACACGCTCAATCATCATCGGTTTCCACGTCGAGAAGTCACCGGCTATTATATGCTTGCGGGCCTCGCCAACGAGCCACAGGTAAAACGCTAAGTTGTGGATTGAGGCGATCTGCAGCGCCAATAGCTCCTGGGCTATGAACAGGTGGCGCAGGTAGGCCTTCGTGTAGGTGCGGTCAACATAGCTCGCGCCATCCTCTTCGATAGGCGAGAAGTCATTGGCCCACTTCTTGTTTCTCATGTTCATCACGCCCTGCTTGGTAAACAGCATGCCGTTGCGGCCATTGCGTGTAGGCATCACACAGTCCATCATGTCGACACCGCGCTCTATCGCCTCCAGTATGTTGGCCGGCGTGCCCACCCCCATCAGGTAACGGGGCTTGTCGGCGGGGAGCACCTCGTTGACAACCTCTATCATATCATACATTACCTCGGCAGGTTCGCCCACAGCCAAGCCTCCTATCGCATTACCATCGGCGCCATACTCGGCCACCCTCTCGGCAGCCTCACGCCTCATGTCGGGATATGTACACCCTTGCACTATAGGGAAGTAGGCTTGACTGTAACCATATTTTCCCTCAGTTTCCCGGTAACGCTTCCAGCCTCGATCGAGCCATCTCATCGTCAAGTCGAGCGACTTGCGGGCATACTGTCGGTCGGCAGTCCCCGGCGTGCACTCATCAAGCGCCATCATTATGTCGGCACCTATCGAGCGCTCGATGTCAACCACATTCTCGGGCGTGAACAAATGCTTCGACCCATCGATATGAGAGCGGAACCACGCCCCCTCCTCGGTGAGTTTTCTTATTCCCGATAGCGAGAACACCTGAAATCCACCACTATCGGTCAAGATAGGACGATCCCATCCATTGAATTTGTGTAACCCGCCCGCACGCTCCAGCGTGTCAATGCCCGGGCGCAGGTACAAGTGGTAGGTATTGCCCAGAATAATCTGAGCCTTTATATCATCGCGAAGCTCGTGAAAATGAACCCCCTTCACCGAACCGATGGTTCCCACCGGCATGAAAATCGGAGTCTCGATCACGCCATGATCGGTAGTTATCAGTCCGGCACGGGCCTTTGAATTTGGGTCAGTAGCTTGTAATTTAAACTGCATCAGTCACCTCCCGCGCTTACTCCATATTCAGCTCGTCAAAGCCCTCAAACTCATCCTCGTTATAGCCATCGCTACCATAGAAATCCTCATCCATGTCGGCATCGGCGGCGGCAGCTGCAGCGGCGGCAGCTGCAGCGGCGGCAGCCTTTGCATCGGTGGCAGCATCAAACTCATCGAGATCTATAGTCTGAGCCGGAGCATTACCACGCGACAAAGTGCACAGCGGGTCCTTCAGGCTTTTACCCGTGATCATCTCTTTCATCTCGATATAGAACGAGCGGTCGGTCATGTAGTCAAACGTGAACATGAGACGTTGCCCCTCATCCTCGATGAAATCGCTCAGAATGCTTTCCTCCATCAAGTACACATCCTGATCGGCATCCGAGCCCATATCTTCCAGCGTGATCTCGCGTTCCTTCTCCCAGTTGTCATCACACAGGAAGAACGACGACATCATATTCTTGTCATACCCAACACTCTCACATATAATGTTTTTAAGGTCAAGAAACGACATTTCAGAATCGATCTGAATCTCACGTTTAAAATTGTCTACCTCGTCAGAGACTAAGCGAAAATTGAATACCATGATATATCTAATAAAGTTACGTACATAATTTGTCACCGCGAATATATATCAAAAATCCGAGTTAAACGCTAAAACCCGCAAAAAAAATAAGAATTGCCTGGAATAGGCCCACTCTCTGAGTTGTCTGAGGTGTCCGAGTAGTCTGAGCTGTCCGAGAGAAGAGAGTCCCTGCCCATTAGAAAAAGAAACAAAAGGACAAAAGCAACAAAAGAATTTTAATTCTTATTTCCCAGCAGGGGGACTTGTCCCGTCCAGTCAAGAGATAAAAAATTAAGTATCTCTTAGGAAGAGATACTTAATTCTGTTGCAAAAATACAAAATATATTTGATATAAGAGATTATTGAGTTAAAAATTGTTCAAAAAGTCGCTAAATGTAGCCAATTGTTTTACAATTACTGAATTAGATAAAGGATAATGGGCTATATATATGCAAGTTACAAATCATCCAAATCTCTTCCTAAGAGATATGGATGCATAGCTATCGAGACATTCAATTCGAGTTTTCGGTAGTTTGGGTAGGTTTGAATGGATAATGCGTTGAATAACAGCTTGCAAGAGTCTATTTGCGCCAACTCAGAGAACACCCTGAAATTAGCTGCCAATGCTGCCCGACGACACCGCGACAACACGACGTTGGTTTGTACTTAACTACATACCACCACTGCCATCGGCCAAGCCACAACGCTATGTCGACGACTTCAACCGCGACAATCCGGCTGGCGCCTTGGAGCTGTTTGCTCCGAAGTTAAGGCAGGCTCGTCTTGTTGCCGGACGTGTTCAGTATGTCGAGCACAACTTGACCTACCATTATCTCTTCGTTAGAGGCTCATTCTCACACGTCAAGCAACTCTGTGCCGCTCCCCACAACGGTTTCAGCTTCATGCTCAATCCCCTCTCCCACGATCGTTATGCCACGGTTACAGATCGCGCCATGGAGAGCTTCAGGCTCGTCTCACGACTATATTCCAACACCCTGCCGTTTTATGACCTCACCGACATAGACCTCCTTGAAGGCGATACCGTCGAGATCGTTGACGGAGAGTATGCCGGACTTCAGGGCACCTTCATGCCCCGGGCACGCTCCAATCGAGGCAACCTCGTCATCGCGGCCACCGCTTCGCTCGGCACCATCCTATGGAATGTCGATGCCCGCTACGTGCGCATTCTCTCCTTTGCCCGTGACACCCGCCGCCAGTATGACATCCTGTCCTCGTTTATCCCCCGGCTCTATCCCGTGTTACGTCACCATCACGACGGTCTGATGCTTACCCCGCGGGAAGTATCGCTCCTTTCCGTTTTCAACCGGCGCATGCAGGTTGTTGTACCCGAGAACCCCAAACTCGAGGCCAAACTCCTCGCCACACTCCTTTGTGTCCAGTATCTTTTGGGCGATCACGTAGCCTATGCCGCCACCCAAAAGCGCTTTCAGTCAAAGCAGGCGGCACTCACCAACCCCGACACCCGTGCCCTCACCACGCTACTTCTTGCCGTGTCAACAGGCAATCTGTCACCACTGCACGCCGCCTACACAGAATTGCTCAACGACCCTCGCCCCGGCACTGCCACCCGCCGACAACTCATCGCCGAGTACCAACACTACCTCGACAATTCATAATTCATAATTCAAATGCTTCCCTCAGCCACCGACATAAACTACGCCGACCCCGACGAAGTCATCGGTTACCACCTCCTCCTCGTCCGACTCTTCGACCGCGAGGGAGGCTTTGCCGACCCGCGCCCACAGGTCACCCCCGCTCTCACCACCATCACCCGTCACTGGCAGTACTGGTTGCGGCAAGTGCGCCATATCCTGCATGACACCATGCAGTCCGGCGCCAACACCAACCTTGCCCCTGTGCCCCGGCTACTACAGGCCTACGACCTGGCCCACCGCGCCGTCAACGGCCATCCCGACAGGCAATTCATCACACGGTCGACACTCACCACCATCAAGCAGTGGCTCCAAGGCAACAAAACCATAACCGCCACCGATGCCACCCTCATGATAGCCCGACAACTGCGGCAACCCGCCACCCTCGAATCCCGCTACATAAGCTACTACTACCAAGTCGAGAGCCAGTGGGTCGACCAGCTACGGCGCTACGACGGCTTCCTCTCCCTCACCACCCCCGCCGAGCCCTATCAGCGACTCAGCCACTTGCTCGACATCGACCTCAGCCACTACCTCGGCACCCCCGCCGATCAGCGCCACCACAAACGTTGCTGGGTCACCGACCACCTTGTCACCGACCCCGCCACCCTCACCACCCCCGCCCTGCAAAGCTACATAGCCTTCACCCAAGCCGCCGCCCGCCACAACCTCCTCCCCGCCACAACCGCCACCGAAGCCCTGATATCGACACTCGCAAGCCGCCCCGACCTCAACCCCTACCACAGAGCATCGCTTCGTGAAATTAGCTTGCCAATCGTCAGTTGAAAAAGCAACAAAAGAGACAAAAGTAACAAAAGAATTTTTAGTTCTTAATTCACCTATTAGGGTGAGTCCGAAAAGTCTTGTGGGTCCTGTGGGTCTTTTGGGTCCTGACCCGCCCACTAGAGACGAGAAACAAAAGGACAAAAGCACAGAAGAATATAAATCTAAGTGTTATCCCACTTCATAACTCATAACTAATACATAACACCTATTTAAGTTTCTAATTCCAACAGTGTCACCGAGTGATTTCATATCGATAATTGGCTGCGCCATTAGCCTGATAGGTTTCGGCTTTACAATCTATCAGGTAAAGCAGGCTCGCAAGGTGTCTGAAGCATCCCGCGATGCTATCGAA
>CANOKG010000157.1 GCA_947566655.1 uncultured Muribaculaceae bacterium
CGTTCATAAGTGATGTCGTAGTTTTGCGACTACAAAAATACACTTTATTATTCAAATATAGAATTTATTATCCTTGCAGGACAATTATTAACCCTTTTTTTAGGGGGATTCAAGTCTCCTTAAAATTGAAAGTAGATGAATGGAGCAACATCCTCACCGGCAAATTCTATAACAAGTTGTACGGTCGTTAAAAATATCAGTAGTTTGACTATCCAATTTGAACGTATAAAAACATTAGATATGTAATCGATTGCACGGGAAGGCAGAGCATGGAATGTTATGATAACAGCCATCATGATTATCCAGGTAGAGCGTACACTCACAAATGGTGGGACATAGCTTAACGAGAAATTGGTGAATATGTTGTGGATTATAAGCCAGCTGTCGGTCCAGCTGTCGGCACGGAAAAATACCCATAATAACGAAACGTATACTATAGTGATAGTCCAGCCAATTGCCTTGACTACGAAGTTGTCGGGTAAACGGCGAGTAAATGGCATTGTCGCTTTGTGAACAGCGAGTCCGGCACCGTGCATTGCACCCCAGAATATAAACTTCCATGCTGCTCCGTGCCACAGGCCGCCTATCAGCATTGTGAGGAAGTTGTTGAGATAGGTGCGGAAAGTGCCCTTGCGGTTTCCTCCAAGTGGAATATAGACATAGTCGCGTAGCCACGAGGAGAGCGATATGTGCCAGCGGCGCCAAAATTCGGTCAGGTTTTTTGATTTATATGGGAAGTCGAAATTTCGGCTGAGTTTGAATCCCATTATCAGAGCCAGCCCTATTGCCATGTCGCTATAGCCCGAGAAGTCACAGTATATTTGCATGGTGTAGCCAATCACACCCATCAGGCTCTCAAAGCCCGAGTAACCGGTTGGATTGGAAAATATAAGGTCATTATACTGAGCGATATAGTCGGCAATGACGGCTTTTTTTATCACACCGATTATAATCATCCATAGGGCAGTATATAACTCGGTAGCTGTAGCACGGTAGTTGGCTCGAATCTGTGGTATGAAGTAGTCGGCTCTTACAATAGGACCAGCAACTAAGGCAGGGAAAAAAGATAGGAAAAAAATGTACTCGAGCCATGTCTCCGTGGCATCGACACGACCCTTGTAAACATCAACAACATAGCTTATTGACTGGAATGTATAGAATGAAATTCCTACAGGCAGGATGATGTCGAGCGGTTGGAAATTTCCTTCAACCATCTGGTTCCAGTTCCAAAGAAAGAAGTTGGCATATTTGAAGTAGCCGAGTACCGATAGCGATACCGTTATAGATACCGAGGCGAGGAATTTACGTTTCCATCGCGTCACGGTTTTTGACATAACACGCGAGATACTCCAGTCAATAATTGAAGTCGCTGCAAGCAACAGTACAAACCACCCGCTTGATTTGTAGTAGAAATAGAAACTGAAAGCAACAACAAAGGATAACATGTACCATAGTCGGTTACGCACGAGCGCATACATCGGCATGAATACAAGAAACAATGCCCAGAACGTGCCCGATGAAAAGAGCATCGGGCTACCGGGATTGTAGTCAAGCAATCTCACAATGTTGTGGCCAATGGTAGTGAGGTCGGGTAGCTCTATCATTGCAGTGGTTGTAGCAGGGTTACTCGTTGTGCTTTTCCTTTAGTTTTGTATGGAGGTTCCATCTTGATAGGGTATAAAGAATGGTCTGGCATCCAACGGACTACACTGTCCATCCACAAGGCTGCGCTGGCAGCTGTTGGGTGAGCTCCATCGCTTTTACGACTGAATGTCATACCATTGGAGAGAAAGAACACCCCTTCATCAAGTTGCTCGGAAAGCAGATCGTTGATACCGGTGTCGTCTTTCCAGTTGGGTGGGCCTATCCACAGCAATGGCCGGTTGCCAATTTGATCAAGAATGTGTTGCAGCGGTTTTGCTCGCTTTGCTTTTATATCTCTTACAAACAGTTCGTTGGCTCCGAGACATGCCACTACATAGTCGGGCTTGTATTGGTTTATGAACACCGATAATGTATCGCAGTCGCCCCACACCTGGGTGGTGGAACTGTACCAAATTACAGTATAAAGTTTGTGCCCGTTTTCCTCACAATAGGCTGCTAACCGTGGCGATAGGCCTTCAAGCATAGAGTCACCGAAGAAAAGAATGGTTTTAGAGGTAGTATCTACCGGTACCGGAAATTTCGGTGCAGGCAGTGAGTCGGTTACAATAGAATCGGGTTTCAGAGGCGAAATGTCAAACAACGGTTTCTCCTGTTTTGACAATTCGTTGAAGAATGATGCAGTTTTAAATGTGTGATTTCCGATCGTTATCTCGTCAAGTGATGACGCGGCAGCCACCAGTCCGAAGGCGACAAGTAGCATTATCCAGAGTGATATGTAACTATGTTTCATTTTTTGCATTATGACACATCGTGTGAGTGTGCAAATATCGTGCAAACTTGTGAACTAAGCAAATTTTGACTAATTTTGTTGTATGAAACGTGCTTTATATGTTTATCTTTTAGTATTGCTGTCTATGGTAGTTGCCAGTTGTAGTAACAACAAAGGTGAGTCAGGTCATCGCCCGGTTGTCACGGTGAGTATCCCGCCTCAGGCTTGGGTGCTTAAAGCTATAGCCGGAGATTCGATTCAGCTGAATACATTGTTGACAATCGGTTCTAACCCGGAGATGTTCGAGCCGGGAGTCAATAGTATTAAAAGTGCTTCTGAAAGCGATTTGTTATTTTTGTCGGGCAATCTTGGATTTGAGGAAAAACTTAGTGAACGTCTGCAAGCCAACAACCAACAGTTGAAAATCGTGGATACCTCGGCCGGTATAACCCCTATCTACGGTACTCATAGCCATGGTGATCACGTACACTCGGTAGCCGATCCTCACACCTGGACCTCGGTAGTCAATGTCAAGATCATAGCCCGTAACATGCTTAATGCTATGGTTGAAATGGATCCCGATAATGAAAAATTCTATACCGCTAGGGCACGTGTACTTGATCAGAAGCTTGACTCGATGAATGCTGCAATATCGGCACGATTGTCACAAAGTGGTGTGCGGTCGTTTCTTGTTTGGCATCCGTCGTTAAGTTATTTTGCCAGAGACTATGGTTTGGAACAGATAAGTCTCGGCCGCGAAGGCAGTGAATCAACGGTCACGGGAATCAAGAAGGTAATCGACAGTTCATCAACTCGTGGAGCTACGGTGCTTTTCATGCAGGCTGAGTTTGATCCAAGTAGAGCGCAGAGTCTTGTATCAGAGACCGGTGCCCGATTGGTAACAATCAATCCTCTTGATTCCGACTGGGAATCTCAAATTAATATCATAACAGATGCACTCAGCGAATACTAATCTGATATTATCTCTCACGGGTGTAAATATGGCGTGGGAAAAACGCCGGGTTTTGACCGATGTGAACCTTGATGTACACCGTAATGATTTTTTAGCTATAACCGGTCCTAATGGAGGCGGTAAGTCTACGTTAATCAAGATAATATTGAAACTTCTTAAACCATCGGCAGGTAGTGTAGCTTATTATGATTCAAAAGGCAGGGAAGTGGATAAATTACACATAGGGTATCTGCCTCAAAAGAATATGATAGATTCCCGTTTCCCGATCACAGTTAGAGAGGTGGTAGCCTCAGGATTGCTTGGTCTCTGGGGCGGAAAACTCAAAAATGACCATGCCCTTGTTGAGGAAACGATAGCAACTATAGAACTTGAAAGCCACGCCGATGCTCCGATCGAAGAATTGTCGGGAGGTCAGTTGCAAAGAGCTCTGCTTGGACGTGCTATAATATCAAAGCCTGAATTGCTTGTGCTTGACGAGCCGTTGAGTTATCTTGACAAACACTTTGAACAACGCACGTATGAATTGCTTGATAAATTGCGCCACGATACCACAATCCTGTTGGTGTCACATGAAATGATTACGATAGCGTCAATGGCTACACGCCATTTAATAGTGGACCATAGCCTGCACGAGTGCTGTGCCCACCATCATTTCGTTCGCACCGACTGTGAATAATTATCACATATTCCCCATAAATATTAGGGCCTGTTTAAACTGATAAGTTGAACAGGCCCTAATATTTGTGGTAAAGTTAGTACATCGGATCCCACGGTGGTAGCAGGGTAGGTTTATGCTTGGTTATTTCCAATGTTTCAGCGGGAATATATTTTTTGTTTACCACGAGACGGAATAGGTATTCATCAAGCCATCGGTCGGTAATTACCAAGTGGCCGTTGTTGGGTCCATCGCCCCAGCTGTTTTCTACGAGCCATTTTGTGGGCTTGCCGGTGGCGGGGTCAATGTCAACAGCAACCAAAGTCATGGCGTGGCTCGAACCGCTTGCACCGGTCAGGATGCGCTGGCGTTTATCCATTCCAAATGTCGTTCCCAATAGCGAGTCATAGTCATAGTTGTCGACATCAAGAGTGCCGTTGTCGGCATTACGGAACTTGCCTACGTCACAGCTCATGTACATCATTGTGGAGTCTTTAATCGAGTTGATAGCCATTGCCTTTATCTCGTCCATAGGAAGGTTGATGTAGGTCCAGTTCTGACCATCGTAGGTGTGTCGGTATAGGTCTATCTCATACATTTTGTGGTAGGGGCGTGTAGGGTCGTTCATAATCATCACGTAGTCATCGTGTAGATTATTTCCTATAAACTCGTTGTAAAATTCAACGGGGGTGTATTGGCGAGTTGATTCTATTGCTCCCGAGTTGTCACGCTTTGTATAGGTGAATGAGGTAGGAGGTGTGCCATAGTTCAGAGCCAGCATGCGGTAAGTTTCGGTCAGCATTTGTTCCTTACGCTTTTCTACAGCCTTGCTTTTGGCACCGGAGTTGATCATGTCGCGTAGCTCGAGTCCCCATTCCTTTAGTTTCAGCCCGAGTAGTCTCGAGAATGTAGAGGTATTGTTGGTCTGGTAGGTCTCGGGCATGGCATAGTCGGGAACCACGCCATATTTTGAAATAATATCGGAGACTCCGGTATACTGCCCGCCATCGCCAAGCGCGTTATGGAAAAGCCATTGCACGCGACGGTCGTTTATGTCATCACCGGCAGTGTCGATTATCGACTGCAGGAATAGATTGCTTTTTTCGAGCTGATCAAAGAAAAAATTGTAGGCCTGGGATAATTTCAGACTATTGATATCATCATTATTCCTGATAGCTTGTGAGCGGAGCACATTCAAACCGGTGAATAGCCAGCAACGCCCTGAACGCTTTTGGTCGGTAATTCCAATAGATGGTACTCGGTAGGTGAACTTATTGTCGAAGTTGGCACGGTTATCAGCCGATGCTGCCAATGTATTGATATCGGCAGTGTTGAGAGCATTGTGAATGGCGCGTTCGGCAGCGGTGGGTTTGTAGGCATCTTGCAGGCGCGAAAGCATGTCGCCGTCTATTCCTCCCTGAGCTTGCATCGCTAAGTTGGTTGATACTAAAGCCACGGATCCTATTAAATATTTTGAAAAAGTGTTCATCGTAAAGTAAGTGTATTGATTGATAGCGCTAAGATATAAAATTTTCATGTTACCTGCAACTCTTGATAAAAAGTAAAGGCTGCAACCTCAATGGTTGCAACCTTTTGCTGAAATTCAGTCGGGGTGACAGGATTCGAACCTGCGACCACCTGGTCCCAAACCAGGTGCGC
>CANOKG010000158.1 GCA_947566655.1 uncultured Muribaculaceae bacterium
GTTCGCACCGGTAACACACTCGACGCCAAAGGTTGCGACATGGCATTTGATTTCATCAAATATCCAGCGCCAAAGTATTCAAGAGCCGTAAGATCTGTTACAGAAAGTGATGCCGAGAAACTCAACGTCATACTAACACGCATGCATGAAGAAGACCCCACATGGGAGATTGTGCAGTCTAAAGAATTAAAACAGACAATCTTATCGGGTCAGGGTGAATTCCATCTTCGCACTCTTAAATGGAGAGTCGAAAACAACGACAAACTCCCCATCATATTTGAAGAGCCCAAAATACCTTACCGCGAAACAATTACAAAGGCTGCACGTGCCGACTATCGTCACAAAAAACAGAGCGGTGGCGCCGGGCAATTTGGCGAAGTTCATCTGATAATAGAGCCTTATACCGAGGGAATGCCGGCACCCGATACATATAAATTTGGCAATCAAGAATTCAAGATGAACGTGCGCGACACTCAGGAAATACCATTGGCATGGGGTGGCAAACTTATTGTTTGCAACTGTATAGTAGGTGGTGCAATCGATGCCCGTTTCATTCCCGCCATAGTCAAAGGATTGATGGATCGCATGGAACAAGGTCCGTTAACCGGTTCCTATGCACGTGATGTGAGAGTTTGCATTTATGACGGCAAAATGCATCCGGTCGACTCTAACGAGATCTCGTTCCGACTGGCAGGTCGCAATGCATTCTCAGAGGCTTTCCGTAACGCCAATCCTAAAGTACTTGAGCCTGTTTATGATGTCGATGTTTTCGTACCCGGTGATGTAATGGGCGATGTAATGAGCGATTTGCAAGGACGCCGCGCTATAATAATGGGAATGGAAAGCGAAAACGGTTTTGAGAAGATCAGTGCCAAAGTTCCTCTTAAGGAAATGTCATCTTACTCTACAGCATTAAGTTCAATAACAGGAGGTCGCTCATCATTCACGATGAAATTTGCTGGTTATGAACTTGTACCTGGAGACGTTCAGGACAAACTCCTTAAAGAGTATGCTGAGAAAAATTCAGAAGAGTAAATAATACCCTATTTAAACAGATTCAAACCGCGGTGCCTTACATCGCGGTTTGTTTCATATAGACAACACCTTCATCAATCGCCAAACTAAGATACCAAATACACCGCTTGTTATCATTAGTTTGACTTGAGTTCACAAGATTTTCATGCAAATTTCACAAAAAAAACATCGCGAAGTATTGCACAGTTCGAAAATAGTGATTACCTTTGCACCGTTGAAACAAAAACAACACATGGTGAGTTTAGCTCAGTTGGTTAGAGCGTCGGATTGTGGTTCCGAAGGTCGTGGGTTCGACCCCCACACCTCACCCTAAAAAAGCCTTGCTTACATTTTAAAGCAAGGCTTTTTCAATATACGCCCTTAACTAATTGTTTTACCTATGCTTCAATTCACAATCATCCCCAATAATATTATCGGAGCTAAAGACCAAGCCGAAATGGCTGTTAACAGTGGGTGCCAATGGATAGATATAGATCCGACCGATGTAGACACCGACACACTGAAGCAAATCATTGAGATATGTAAAAAAGCCGGAGTAATTCTTGTATATAAACACCATGACCAATTACTACAAGAACACCGCGTTCATGGGATCGAACTCAGTGAAAACGATTGCGACCCCGTGAAGTTAAGAGAATCATTAGGAGGTCACCCTATAATCGGAATCATTTTCACACCCGATTTTGACCCTATCAAAGCCAAAAGAGCCGATGTTGACTACATTATAATAGATAGTAGGAACAACAGCGATTTGAATGTCATAGATTCAATCACACAGGCAAGAAGAGCGATGACCGAAACTAACACCAGTTTTCCCATAGTCATCACCGGGATAGAAAACATCGATAAACTTCAATCATTTATAATTGCAGGTGCAAGCGGATTCAATATCGATTTCACTTCACTTAAAGGTCCCGACTACAAAGCATCACTATCCACTTACATATCATTTTGCAATAATATTTCTAAATGATTGACCGCTCTACCCCACCGTCGATACATCAAGTTCCAATATTACCAATTCCCGAAACAGAAACTATATACTTGTCCAACGGCATCAAGTTAATAACCTTACCACGCGAAAGCGCTGAGGATATTACACGTATAACATTTTCTTGGAATGGTGGCAGTTTCGACATGAAGAATCATGTAACAGCTGAAATCGCCACATATCTCCGACGCACCGGTGGAGCTAACATCAATCCCGAGAAAATGTCCGACCTACTGGACTATAACGGGGCACATCTATCAAGCGAACTGTCAAGCCACAATAACACATTAACCCTCCTCACACTGAATAGCTCAATCGATAACTTGCTCGCAATAGTAGTAGACACTCTGAATGAACCACTATTTTATAAAGAGCAATTCGAAACTATAAAGTCTCGATTGGCAGCATCACGTGCAACAGCGTTAGAACATGTAACAACCCATGCCGAGGAATTAAACAACCGGCTGTGCTTCGGAGCAGAACACAGAGCTTCTCTAACCTATTTACCAGAAGAAATAGAGTGCATTAGCTTTGAAGATGTGACAGCTACAGGCAACATACTTATAGGTTCACAACCACCCGTTGTATTTGCCGTAGGAAACTTAACCAACAATGTTTTAAGCATTATCAAAAGGCGACTTTGCGACATCAACTGCAATAACACAAATCATGGTACAATAACAATTGTACCACCAACCAAGTCAAGTTCGTCAAGATTGGTATCCAGAATTCCTCACTCCTTACAGGCAGCCATAAAAATATCAACTCCAACTATAAACCGATCTCATCCCGACTACGAGGCTGTAAGAGTCGCGACAACAGCACTGGGTGGGTATTTCGGTTCACGACTCATGTCCAACATAAGAGAGGAAAAAGGACTGACATATGGGATCAGTGCAGGGACCTATGGTTATCGAGAAGGAGCATTCATTACAATATCTTGCCAGTGTGATAACCGCTATGTAGATCAAGTAATTCACGAAGTTGAAAATGAAATCGAAAAACTCGCAACCCAGCCAATGGAACAACATGAGATTGAAGCAGTCAAACAAACAATGAACAGCACACTGCTTGCCATGCTCAATACACCATTCAATATAATGGACTATTATATTGTTCAGCGACATGTAATGACACCACCCGACTATTTTCAACGCCAACAAGAAGCATTAGCCAGCTCCACGCCCGAGTCGATTCGGGATACAGCTGCCCGCTATCTTCTTGACACACCGCGCCTAATATCAATAGCCGGAGATATTGCTCCGTGACCAACATTCATTTTCCTACTACAAATCACCACAACATAACCGATAAAAAAATTTATAAAGAAGATTCTCAATCAATTAAAATTGATTATCTTTGCGCTTACAAACGTAAATTCAATTTTAAACCATTCATAAATCAAACGATGAAGAAAAGCGCATTGCAAGTGGCTCGCGCAGCTTATGAGCCAAAACTCCCCATCGTGCTCACCGGAGCCGTAAAAGCTGTTGCCGGTGAAGCAACACAATCGGTAGCCGACCAAGATGCTATCAAAGCACTCTTCCCTAACACTTATGGACTACCCGAATTGGTATTCGAAAAAAATGACACCCCTACCAAGGGTGAACCCATCAATGTTGGCGTTATCCTATCAGGCGGTCAAGCCCCCGGTGGACATAACGTTATCAGCGGACTTTTTGATGGTATCAAAAAAATCAATAAAGCAAGTCGCCTATATGGTTTCCTCATGGGTCCCGGTGGTTTTGTTGATCACAAATATATTGAACTGACCGATGACATCATCAACGAATACCGCAATACCGGTGGTTTCGACATCATTGGTTCAGGCCGTACAAAACTGGAAAAGCAAGAACAATTTGACAAAGGTCTCGAAATTCTTAAAGAACTGGGCATCAAAGCTCTTGTTATAATCGGCGGAGACGATTCCAACACAAATGCAGCCGTTTTAGCCGAATACTACAAACATATCAATGCAGGTGTACAAGTTATCGGATGTCCCAAGACTATTGACGGAGACCTTAAAAACGAACAAATCGAGACATCGTTTGGATTTGATACCGCAACAAAGGTTTACAGTGAAGTTATCGGCAATATCGAACGTGACTGTAACTCAGCTCGTAAATATTGGCATTTCATCAAACTCATGGGTCGCTCAGCATCACACATCGCCCTTGAATGCGCACTCCAGACACAGCCAAACATCTGCATAATCTCTGAAGAAGTTGAAGCTAAAAACATGACTCTTAACGAGGTGGTCAACAGCATAGCAAATGTTGTCGTAGCTCGTGCCGAACAAGGCAACAACTTCGGTACAGTCCTTATCCCAGAGGGTCTAATCGAATTCATCCCCGCAGTAAAGAAACTGATCGCCGAACTTAACGACCTTCTCGCTGCCAATGCCGATGAGTTTGCTAAAGTTACTGCCGATCAACAGCGTCAATATATCATAGACCATCTGAGCGAAGAAAATGCGGCTGTATATGAATCACTCCCCACTGGAGTTGCTCGCCAGTTGAGCCTTGACCGCGATCCCCACGGCAACGTTCAAGTATCGCTCATCGAGACCGAAAAACTTCTCAGTGAAATGGTAGGCAAACGTCTTGCTCAACTTAAAGCTGAAGGCAAATACAACGGGAAATTCTCTCCCCTACACCACTTCTTTGGTTATGAAGGCCGTTGTGCAGCTCCTTCAAACTTCGATGCTGACTACTGCTATGCCTTAGGCTTCAACGCCTCATGCCTTATCAATGCAGGCGTAACCGGCTACATGTCTTCGGTAAGGAACCTAACACGCCCGTCGGTTCAATGGATTGCCGGTGGTATACCTATCACCATGATGATGAACATGGAGCGTCGCAATGGCGAGATGAAGCCCGTAATACAAAAGGCTCTTGTTCGCTTGAATGGAGCACCATTCCTTAAGTTCGCTGCTCAGCGTGAGGATTGGGCTGTCAACACATCATTCATATACCCCGGTCCTATCCAATACTTTGGACCATCGGAGGTATGTGACCAGCCTACAATGACTTTGAAATACGAGCATGAAAATAAATAATATAGTTTTTACAACTATATCTCTGAACGGGTCGCAGAGAATTTGATTAACACGACCCATTCTTCTTAACAGCTTGCAGTAAATGGGCTACAAACACAAAATGAAGTGTTTTGTAGCCCATTTATTATTGATACAAATGCCATCATAAACGACCGGATAAACTGTTTATTCACAGAAACAGAATTAAAAAACTTATTTTATACTAAAACTATGTTTTTTTGTAGACGATTTATTTAATTATTTTAATAATTTATATTACTTTTGTTCTCGAAAATGAGTAGGACGATAAAAAAGCGTCTACACAATTATTATCTCTCTCAAACATAAACATTAATGACCACATTAATCAAAAATGCCCGTATAATAAAGGGCGATGATATTATCTCTGACGGCTATCTATTAATCAACGACGGTTACATAGCTACCATTGGAACCGGAAAGCCACCTGTGAATAGTTACGATAATATCATCGATGCCGATAATAATTTTTTATCGGCAGGATTCATTGACATACACACCCACGGTGCCGGAGGTGCCGATTTAATGGATGGCAC
>CANOKG010000159.1 GCA_947566655.1 uncultured Muribaculaceae bacterium
TCGCATAAAATTGACACTCGATCTTAATACGAGTTAAAACCAGACAGGCTCTAAAAAGAAAGTGGATGTACGGTAGCCGGTATCCACTTTCTTTTTTGTTATACGTTAGAATTGATCTAAGGTTGCATTGACAATGGAAGACAATGAGTGAGGTACTCGCGGGCCTGCTGGTAGGGCAGGATAATGCGGGAGTCACCGGGAATCAGAGTGATTGGACGTTCATTGAGGAGTGTGATAATGTAATATTGATGGGAGGAGGTACGGGTCACAATCATTTGCAGGTTAGCTGCCATAGGAACAATGTCGAAGTCACGCCAGTGTTGAGAGACCGTGTCAAAGTAGTTGGTCATGTAGTAACAGCCATCAAGATGCAGTTGAGAGAGAAGAGGCATGAGAGTCTCGGCATGGCCGAAACGCAGACATACGGTCTCTTTCACTTGATGTTTTACGGCTTCGTCGGCTGTGGTTATAAGGTCGAGCAACAATCGAGATGTAATCTCTGATGGTAGAGTGGAAAGTGTTGATGATGAACGTTGCAGGTATTGGCTTAGGTTGAAGCAAGACCAAATGGAGTTGTATTCGGCAACGGAGAAGTAGGGTTCGGGATCAACCAGAAGGCCCATAGCTGCTGCTCCGGCCAAGATTTTGTACTCATCAAGGACTAATTTTTGCCAGTTGGCAGGTAATGGAAATTTTTCACCGGTTATGCGCAGGAGTGGCTGTGATGGGGCTACTGCCTGAATATAATTGTTGTAAACTTCATGCCAGTCGCCCGATTTGCGCCACTCTTCAAATTCGGTATCGGTATCGAAAGGTCGCATGAGAGGTGAATTTTGGCGTCCTGAAGAGGTTGTAATCTCATTGTGGTTATTAAGACGGTCGATTTGGTGAGTGAACTCGTACATGCTCATCACACAGCGGGGTGCATAGCTGGATATGGCGTTTATGCGCCCGTTGTTGAACAGTGTAGGGAAATTGAGAAACATGCGGGATGCTATACCTCTTTGTTCGGCCATACCAAGCGAGTCGAGGGCTCCCCACCTGTTGTGAGATCTCTCCACAACGTCTTGTATCAGAGTGTAGAATTGATGGCCGAGAGGAGTTATGGTTCCTAACGAGTCGGCCTGTTCGAGTAAGCGGGCAATGGCGTAACATGAATTGGGCGATGATGGGAAGCGGGCTCCATGACGTCCAACATGGTTGATGAATACCGGCTGTAGGGAATCGGGTAGTTGGAAGCTTTTGTCGGGGACGGGATAGGGCATCAGGCTTCCTGCACACTGGCTGTAGTCGTAGTTGGTTGCCATAGGGTCGATAGCCGACATTGACAGCGAGCCTATTGTAATGATGGATGCTATTGCAGTGAATACTCTGTTCATATTAAAAAGCGTGTTTGAATTTTTAAAATGAGACTTTTAATCAGCCCATGACTTTGTAAGCAGCTGTTAAAGGCCTATCTTTGCAAATGTAAACAAAAATTGTGACAAAATGGTTGATTTCTCAAATATCCATGAGATTGGATGTCATAATCCCAAGGCTGCGATTTCTTTATTGTGCGAAGTTGAATTGCGCGGTGAAGCCGATGATAAGGTTTATTATGTTATGGGGCGGTTGTATTGGAGGCTCGGGCATCATGCCGAGGCTGTGAATTGTTACCGACGTGCGCTGGAACTTAATCCTGAGAGTGATGCTCGTCATGCGTTGGAGATGGCAACACAGGTGTTTGATTTTTTTAATCCCGATTTATTGAATCCTTGATCAGCTTATGCGGCTAAGGTCAATTTTTTTGTTGAACAGGATGTTCAGCTCGTTGGCAATGGCAGAGTGCTGAGGCAATGAGAGCTGAGGGTCGTTGTCGAGAAGGTCTTCAGCTGCATTACGGGCGAGAGAGACAATTGGGCCATCGGTGGCGAGATTGGCTATCTGCAGGTTCAGGGCAATACCGCTCTGCATTGTGCCTTCGAGGTCACCGGGACCGCGCATTTTTAGGTCGGCCTCGGCTATGACAAAACCGTCGTTGGTCGTTGTCATCAGTTCGAGTCGTTGATGGGTTTCACGTGACATTTGGGGCTTGGACATGAGAACGCAGTAAGACTTGTCGGCACCACGCCCTACACGGCCTCTTAATTGGTGTAGTTGAGAGAGGCCGAAGCGTTCGGCATTTTCAATTACCATAACCGAAGCATTGGGAACGTTGACGCCTACTTCAATAACTGTAGTTGCAACTAAGATATCGGCCTTGTGTGATGCAAACAGTTCCATTTGCCAATCTTTTTCGGCCGGTTTCATTCGACCATGAACATAGGCTACTTTATAGCTTGGAAAGGTATCAACAATCGATTGGTAACCTTCTTCGAGACATTTCAGATCAAGTTTCTCGTTCTCTTTTATCAGAGGGTACACAATGTATACCTGCCTGCCGAGCTTAAGTTGCCTGCCGATAGCCTTATAGACATCGAGACGGGAATTTTCGTATTTAAGCAAGGTGGTCACCGGTTTACGGCCGGGTGGCAACTGGTCGATTACCGACACGTCGAGATCACCGTAGACAGTCATGGCGAGAGTTCGTGGAATTGGTGTCGCTGTCATTACGAGCACATGGGGTGGAGTGTTGTTCTTTTCCCACAGTCGTGACCGCTGCATAACACCAAACCTGTGTTGCTCATCAATAACTACGAAGCCGAGGTTTTTGAATTTCACGTTATCTTCAATCACAGCATGGGTGCCGATAAGTATATGTAGCGATCCATTCTCAAGTTGGGTGTGAATGATGTCGCGTTCTTTTTTACGGGTTGAGCCTGTCAAGAGCTTGACGTTGACGCCTATTTTTGACGCCATCTGTGATATGGTCTCGAAATGTTGGGTTGCGAGAATCTCGGTTGGAGCCATAAGGCATGCCTGTGTGTTATTGTCGAGTGCAATGAGCATACATAACAGTGCAACGAGTGTTTTACCACTGCCTACATCTCCTTGCAGTAGCCGGTTCATTTGTCTTCCGGTTCCCATGTCGGCTCTGATCTCTTTGATAACACGTTTTTGAGCATCGGTTAGCTCAAAAGGCAGACACTCGTTGTAGAATTGATTAAAGAATCGGCCTATTCGGGGAAATTGGAACCCTGTGAGTTTAGCGTTTCGACGCGAACTATAACGCAGGATATTGATCTGAAGGTAAAAAAGTTCTTCAAATTTCAGCCTGTATTTAGCCCGGTTGAGTTGGTCGTGTCCCTTAGGGTGGTGTATAGTGGCAATCGCCTCATTTAGGGGCAGCAATTTGTATCGTTCAATAATATAGGCCGGCAGTGGATCAGATATGAGTCGGATAGATTGCAGTGCCGATTGTATGAAGCTATGGATGGTTCGGGATGATATGCCGGCATTACGTAGTTTTTCGGTGAGAGGATATACACCACGCAGGCCGAGCATGTCGCCTGTGGATCGTGTGGTGTCGATCTCGGGGTGTACCATGCTCCACTTGTTGTTGAACATTTCGGGTTTGCCAAACAGGATATATTCGATGCCCGGCAGGTACATATCTTTAAGAATTTTGATTCTTTTGAACCAAACGATTTCGATGGTTCCGGTACCATCGGTGAATAGTCCTACAAGCCGCAGTTTTGCACCCTCACCTATGGTGTTGAAGCTTACAAAGCGGCCTCGAAGCTGAACCATAGGCATCTCACCATACAATTGGTTGATATGGTAGATTGAAGAGCGGTCGAGATAGCTGTGTGGAAAATGGTGCAGTAGATCGTAGACCGATCTTATGCCGAGTTCTTTCTCTAACAGTTCGGCACGTTTAGGGCCTATTCCCTTTATGAATTTAATCTCGTATCGCCTTAGTGAGTTCATTCTGATTTATTATTATTCAAGTACCATGCAGCGATTGCGAGGTCTCCGGGATTTGTGATTTTAATATTGCTTGGTAGTGAGCCTACGAGAGTGGTGGATTGGTAGCCGGCGGCTGTCATTACCGAGGCATCGTCGGTAAAACTTTCATTGTAGGGAAGATTGTAGGCCTGTCTAAGATCTTTAAGCATAAACCCCTGTGGAGTGACTACAGCGCGATAATCGCTGCGGTTCACAGGCTTGGAGTTGCCATTGTAATCAAGTAATCGGAGCGAGTCGGTTACAGGAATTACCGGAACTACCGAGCATCCATAATCACAGGCTTTAACCACATCTGTAACAGTTTTGCTGTCGACTAAAGGTCGGGCACCATCATGAACGAGAACAATGTCGTTGTCATTAATTTCAGAAATCGAGTCAAGAGCATTTTTGACCGATTCCCAGCGTGTAGATCCACCTGCAACGATATGGCCTGAGTGGCAGTTATGTTTTGCCGCCAATTCTTGCCACAGGGGTAACATTGATTCTGAAACAACGGTTATAACCTTGGCCCGGGGTAGAGCTGAGAGGAGGTGCTCTATTGTGTGACACAGGACCGGTTTGCCATTCAAATCACAGTATTGTTTAGGCAATTTGGCTCCGAAGCGGCTGCCTGAGCCACCGGCCACTACGATTATATATATGTTATTATGGAGCATCTTAAATATAGGCTACGTGTATTTATTCTGATACAAATTTACTCATATATAGCGAATATAATGTGAAGTATTTGTTGTAATTAACGTGGGTGGGCATGTATGATGCACATTGCAGAGGCTACTTTTGTAATGTAAATCAAAAAAGTGGAAACAATGAATACTCAACTACGTTCAACCGACACGCTTTATGCTACAGTAAAATCAGGACATAATACATTGGTGAGACTCACGCTTTCGGGTTTTGGTTCGATAGCTGAGGTAATAAAGTCGATATGTGGAAGTTTGAGCGGAATAGCCGGTTTGGTGACCGTAGAACTTCGTAATGGAACACTTGGATGGTTAGAACGCCGGTCGGTAAGGTTGGCATTGAGTGAGGAGAACAGTCCTGTTCAGTTGACCTTGTTTTGACTGAGACGGTGCCATTTGATGTATCCGAAAACAGCGATCACGGTGTAAATAGCGTATAGGGCGCTGTAGAAGTATATGCCTTTGTAGACATATAGCGCTATACAAACAACATCGACAATAATCCATGCGATCCATTGTTCTACCCATTTACGGGCAAGCATCCATGAGCCTACAATGCTTAGGGCAGTAGTGAATGCATCGGCTACGGGCACATTGCTATCGGTGAATGTTACTAAAACGAACCATATTCCGAGCCAAGTTAATGCGGATAATAATACTATGAGCCACAAGAGGTTCAACGGCATGTGGGTGACAGGCCGCTGAACCTTTTTCGGTGACTTTGTATTGCTTGATCCCCGTGTCCAGTGGTAGTAGCCATATATTGCGATAATCAGGTAATATATGTTTATGCCAAAATCGGCATATAGTCCACGGGTGAAGTAAATATACATTGAGATAGATGGCATGATAATAGATGTCAGCCACATTTTCCAGTTGGCATGATATTCATACCAGAGATAAAGTATCCCGACGGCAAAGCCTAAGAACTGTATAAAGAGATCCAATGAGTAAGTAAATTTTATTAGAGTATGTTTGAATTTAACACACAGAAAATAGTTATATTAAAGAATGAGTGATTGTATGAATATGTTTCGCATTAATCTT
>CANOKG010000160.1 GCA_947566655.1 uncultured Muribaculaceae bacterium
ACTTGATGCCTTTGTCTGTGTAAACGACCCGCTGGCCGAAACGAAAGAAGATCACCCCTCGGCCGACGAAATGAAGATTGGACAATACATCGCCGAGCATATTCCCGATGGAGCCGTATTGCAGGTTGGTGTGGGATCGGTACCTAATGCAGTGCTATACTCCATGTACGATCACAAACACCTTGGGCTACACACCGAGGCAATGACCGATGGAATGATCGATCTGATACAACGTGGCATAATCGACAACAGTCTTAAAGAGGTCGCTAATGGCTTGTCAGTGGCTTCTTTAGCCATAGGAACCCGACGTCTTTATAACTTTCTCGACCACAATCCATCGATTCTATTCAAGGATATCGCATGGGTTAACGACCCGTTTGTAATTTCGCAGAATAAGAACATGGCGGCTATAAATTCGTGTCTTGAGATAGATTTATCGGGACAAGTGTGTGCCGACTCTATCGGTACCCGTATATACTCGGGGGTGGGTGGCCAACACGACTTTGTTTATGGTTCATCGAGAAGCGTTGGTGGCCAGTCGTTTATCGCCATGCTATCACGCACATCCAAAGGCGAGAGCAAAATAAGGCCGGTGCTTACGTCCGGTGCCGGAGTAGTAACAACCCGTTTCCAAACCAACTGGGTTGTAACTGAATATGGCGCCGTGAATCTACGAGGAAAAAATATGATTGAACGAGCCCGCCTGCTAATCTCCATTGCAGCGCCCGAGTTCAGGGAATCGCTCGAACAAGAAGCTTATAAAATGCTTGGTTACGCTTTCAGACGCTGGTATTAAAAGTCGATTTCAGGAGAGATTCGGTTAATATCAAATAAATTAGCATTTACTCCCTTTTTTTTAGTAATTTTGTGATATGTCCATTGATTATTGCAACCTTTGATCAATTAGATGTTATGAATGCTCTTAAATACATATTATACATACCGCTGTTGTGTTTTACATTATCATCTCATGCAATACCGGCCCGACTTCTTGACAGCCTGAACAATGAACTTACCATAGCTCCAACCCCACGCGATAGCATAGCAGTTCTTTTCAATATTTTTGATGTGGCCCCCCGCGCTCAACACGTTGAAATTCTTGAACAGATTTATAAACTTGGTAAGAGTCAAGGTGACGAATTGACTCAACTCACAGCAATCAGACACCTCTCCAACCGAGCCTCCCGCAACGACAATCTTTATGATGATTACCTCCAACGACTCGATAACATCTCACCCAGCAGTGAACAGCAGATCACAAAACTCTTTGTGAAAATTAAACGCAATACCCAGAATGCCCGAAGCGCAACCGACAGTTTAAGCCAGGAACGAATCAGAGAACTTATGCATCAGGCCGACATGTCGAACGATGCCACTGCATTTAAACAGATAGAAGTCCTTTTCACACTCTGTGCCTACCTGGAACAGTTTGCCTCAGGCGAATTGTTATCAGAATACATGGATCAACTTGGTGAAGCTCTTAAGCAGATTGAAATTCCACACGAGCAAATCCAAAATCTTTATCTCTCTCAACGTGCCATCACATTCACCGCAATGGGTGACCACGCTCAAGCCATCGCTGCCGACAAGCAACTTTTGGAGCAATTTGAACATCTACTGAAACGATACCGGTTAAAAGGTCGTAGTCTCAGAAATCTCAGCTATAACAAATACATCTCCTATTACCGTTTGCTAAGTAACTACAAAGGTTTGACAAACGATGAGATCTCACTTTACTATGATAAATTAAAGGAACTGGCCGACGATGACCCCGTCTTGACCGATAACTTTTATGATAAACGATTACCCGATGCCTACTACCTCATGTCGCAGAAACGATACTCTGAGGCACTTCCTATTCTCATAAAAGAACTTGATAACGAAAAAAATCAATACCGACCTCCCTACCTCGAACGATTGATCATTAATCTGGTAATAGAAGCATCTCAAGCTACAGGCAACAAAGAACTGCTGCTTAAGGCGTTGCTTCGCAGTTACGAGATGACAGAACGAGAACAATCGTTGCTGCAAACCCACCAATTAAGAGAGCTGCAAATGCTCTCTACATCCAACGATAGTAAACTTCAGGAACAAATCGAACGGAACGAGACACTTAAACATAGATTTACTACTGCCAGATCACTTCGCAACTATGCCATAGCCATTGCAGTCATCCTTTCGATTTTCATATTGGTTGTAACCAGGCTTTGGCGTCGCACTAAATCACTTAACAAAGAGGCCGCGGCCACAAACAAAAAACTTACCGAAGAACGTAACATACTTCGACAAACGCAAAGCGAGCTTATCAAAGCCAATGAACGCATACGCAAAGCTGAAAAAAAACGGGAAGAATTCATCAACAACATGAGCCACGAGATTACTACTCCGCTTCACGCCGTGACCGAATACAGCCAACTTATAACCGACTGCCTCGATGAAAACAAAAAGCCATATCTAAAACGCTTTGTTGATGTCATAAAATTGAATACCGAACTCATACAACGTCTTGTAAACGATGTACTCGATATTGCAGCTTCTGATAGAAACGAACTTAATATCGACAAAAAGCCTACCGAAATTACTCAAACCGCTTCAATTGCAGCCGACACGTTTAAACACCGACTGAAAGAAGGTGTTGAGTTTATTAACTTGATTTCACCCGACCCATCATTATACATCAATACCGACTCAAAACGTGTAATTCAGGTTCTATTGAACCTGTTGGTAAATGCAGCCAAGTTTACCGAAGAAGGATCTATAACTCTCTGTGGCAACATAACCGATGATGGCAACTGTTACAAATTCTCAGTTACCGACACAGGCATTGGCATCCCGGCAGGTAAAGAAGAGGTGATTTTTGAGCGCTTTGAGAAACTTAATAAACAAACTCAAGGCATTGGCCTTGGACTATCGGTAAGCCGGCTTATCGCTACCGCTCTGGGTGGTCGCGTTTATGTTGATCCCGATTATAAAAACCGTGGAGCCCGATTTATATTCATTATACCAGTAAAGTAAATTAAGATGGCGATCGACGATAAACTAGTAGAACTTATTCTTATCAATATATCGGGAGAAGACCATCCCGGTGTCACAGCTTCGCTTACCGGGATACTCGCACGTTACAATGCGACCATTCTTGACATAGGACAGGCCGACATTCATCACAACCTATCGCTCGGTATTCTCTTCAAAACCACAAGCGATGTTTCGGGAGATATAATGAAGGATCTCCTGTTCAAAGCCTACGAGCTGAAAGTAAAGATAAGATTCTCACCGGTAACTACCGATGATTACCAACGATGGGTCGACCGACAAGGCAAAAACCGTTGGATCATAACAATCTTAGGACGCAAACTTACAGCACGACACATAGCACTCGCCAGTGAAGAAATAGCCCGCCAAGGACTCAATATTGACGCTATCAGACGTCTCACCGGGCGCATGCCATTAGGTGACACCGAGTTTAAACAATCCAAATCATGTGTCGAATTTTCTGTGCGTGGAAATCCTAAAGACTATCAAGAGCTTCAACGCCGATTCATGCAGATATCGGCCGAAGAAGATTTCGACATATCACTCCAACAAGATACAATATTTCGCCGTAGCCGCCGCCTTATTTGCTTCGATATGGACTCAACTCTTATTGAAACTGAGGTTATTGATGAACTCGCAATGCGTGCCGGCGTTGGAGATCAGGTAAAAGCTATCACCCAACGCGCAATGAGAGGCGAAATAGATTTTACCGAAAGTTTCAAAGAGCGCGTAGCTCTTCTTAAAGGTCTCGATGAAAGCGTGATGAAAGAGATAGCTGAAAACCTTCCGCTAACCGAAGGTTGTGAACGCACTATGCAAGTATTGAAACGTGTAGGCTACAAAATTGCCATTCTGTCGGGCGGTTTCACCTATTTTGGCAATTATCTCAAACAAAAATTAGGTATTGATTATGTATATGCCAACGATCTCGAAATCGTTGACGGTAAACTTACCGGACGCTATCTCGGAGATGTTGTCGATGGACGACGTAAAGCCGAACTTCTTAAACTCATCGCTCAAGTCGAGAACGTAGACATTGCCCAGACAATAGCTGTAGGCGATGGTGCCAACGATCTTCCTATGCTTGCCACTGCAGGTCTTGGAATAGCGTTCCATGCCAAACCAAAAGTAAAACGAGAAGCCGGGCAATCACTATCGACTATTGGACTTGACGGGGTGCTCTACTTCCTCGGCTTCAAAGATTCATTCATTTAAAAGCCGCTCCAATTCAAAAACTTATTTAACTTTCACTTCATCAGATAATAACAAATAACAAAATATCAAATGGACAAAATTATATTAACAGGCGACCGCCCCACCGGCAAGCTCCACCTTGGCCACTATGTTGGCTCACTCCGCCGCCGCGTTGAACTTCAAAACTCAGGCCAATTTGACAAAATATATGTCATGATTGCCGATGCTCAAGCTCTAACCGATAATGCCGACAACCCTGAGAAGGTTAGACAAAATGTTATCGAAGTAGCTCTTGACTACCTGTCGGCAGGTATTGATCCTGAGAAAACAACAATTTTCATCCAGTCACAGGTACCCGAACTTACTGAGCTCGCCTTCTACTATATGAATCTCGTCACCGTTTCGAGAGTACAAAGAAACCCTACCGTAAAAACCGAGATAAAGATGCGCAACTTCGAGCAATCCATTCCGGTAGGATTCTTCTGCTACCCTGTGAGCCAGGCAAGCGACATAACTGCGTTTAAGGCTACCACGGTACCTGTAGGCGAAGACCAGGCTCCAATGATAGAACTCACTCGCGAAATAGTTGCCCGCTTCAACAACATCTACGGCCCAACCCTCATCGAACCCGAAATCCTATTGCCCGACAACGCAGCATGCCTGCGCCTGCCCGGTACCGATGGCAAAGCAAAAATGAGTAAATCGCTTGGTAACTGTATATATCTCAGCGACATCCCCAAAGAAGTTGCAAAGAAGGTCAAGAGCATGTACACCGATCCACTGCACCTCAACATCAGTGACCCAGGTCATCTCGAAGGCAACACTCCATTTATCTATCTCGATGCCTTTAGCCGCCCAGAACACTTTGCAAAATACCTTCCTGAGTATAATTCGCTCGATGAACTCAAGGAGCATTACACTCGCGGTGGACTTGGCGACGGTACAGTCAAGAAATTCCTTTTAAAAATAATTGAAGAGGAATTGGAGCCACTGCGCGAGCGTCGTGCTTATTACGAGCAACATATCCCCGAAGTATACGAAATACTTAAAAAAGGCTCTCAAACTGCCCGGGAGGCAGCAGCAAAAACACTCGATGAAGTACGCCGTGCGATGAAGATCGATTACTTTGACGATCCAGCCCTTATAGCCGAACAAGCCGCCCGCTACGCAGCCAAGTAAAGAAGCAAAGCCCAACCATAAAATAAACGACAAGAAACTATGCCTTAACAGCATAGCTTCTTGTCGTTTATTTTATCATTGATCAGAGATAGGCAGGCTGTTCCCTGCGCAGGAATGCAAAAGCACTGATAACTGACATTGAGAAGAACAGCAGATACCAGAGACCCGTCAAACCGATTCCCTGGAAACAAGCCGTAACCACACCC
>CANOKG010000161.1 GCA_947566655.1 uncultured Muribaculaceae bacterium
ATTGACGTTCAAGTAACGTTATGTTCTTAATGAAATCATCTCATGATATAAAAACAATAGGTTGCTTTTCACAAAGCAACCTATTGTTTTTAAACTTGGTGTTATCCAAGAATAACAAACCTAACATAAAACACGATTATTATCTAAATCCATTGATTAAGCGATAAGTTTTTTCCTAAAAACAAAAAAGTTTTTTTCTAAATCATGCTATCAGACTTTAATCCTTGAAATGAAAACTAACCGTTTTTTTTGATTATACGCAAATTTACGGTTATTAAGATTAAATAATGCATAAAATTGCAATTGCATTGCATAAATATAAAATGATTTAGATGATACGCGTGTCTAAGTAGTTGTATATCAGTGGTTAAAAGGAATTTTGATTTGTTACTGATATAGATTATTTATTGAGTAAATGATGAAAGTTTATTCACTATAATCTATTGCCGTGTATATTATACACTTAAATGGCTCAGTTGTATATAGTTGTTCTAATGAATTTTTAACTAAAAAATATGAGTGTGTAATATTTTATTATAAAAAATATTGCCTATCTTTGTAAACCAATAGATTAGTTTGAAGCTGCTTTAGTAATAAAAGCATCACACGTAGACATTAAGCTTAATTTTAATATAGTTAATTGCTATTACACAATTTTTCCAGAACAACTTGAAATCATGGAAACTAACGAAAAAAAACCTAAACGCCCGCGTATTTCAGTGAGCCGTAGTGCCGACGACAGCGATGCCGCAACGCACGACACACAACGCTTTGAAAGAGTGAATTATACTCGTCCCTCTTCCGACTCGACCGAAGGAAATTCGGATGGCTCACATGCCTATCAGCCCCGTCCTTACGGTAATCAACAACAAGGAGGTTATAACCGTTACAACAATAATCGCCAGGGTGGTTACAGTAACAACCGGCAAGGTGGTTATAACAATCAGCAAAATGGGGGGTATCGCCGTTACAACAATCAACAAGGCGGCTATAACAACGATCGTCCCAACTATGGTAACCGTTATGGCAACTATGACCGCTCGAATTATAAGCCGGCAAATGCTACCGATGGCGAAACATCGACTGTAGCTTCGACTGATGTACAGCAACCTCGTGAGGGAGTGTATCAGCCACGGCAATATAACAACTATAATAATAACCGTCAAGGTGGTTATAACAATAATCGCCAGGGTGGTTACAATAACAATCGTCAAGGCGGCTATAACAACAATCGTCAAGGTGGTTATAATGCCAATAATCGCCAAGGCGGTTATAATAACAACAATTACAATAGCGGCTATAACAATAATCGCCAGGGTGGTTACAATAACAATCGTCAAGGTGGCTATAATAACAACCGTCAAGGTGGCTATAATAATCGCCAAGGCGGTTACAACAACCGCTATAACAATAACGGAGGTATGCAGCAGCGCCCCGGAAAGAGCTTTACTCCACGTCCCAAGCGCATCGAGTATGAAATGCCTATTCCTGATCCCAACGAGCAGATTCGTCTTAATAAGTTCCTCGCCAATGCCGGCCTTTGTTCACGTCGCGAGGCCGACGAATACATACAGCAGGGTTTGGTGAAAGTTAACGATAAGGTTGTAACTGAACTCGGTACCAAAATCTCGCATAACGACACTGTAGAGTATAATGATAAGGTAGTAGCTCTTGAAAGCAAGTGCTATATTCTGCTTAATAAACCAAAGGATTGTGTTACCACAAGTGAGGATCCAAACGGACGTCTTACTGTAATGGATCTTGTAAAAGGTGCTTGTGAGGAGCGTATTTATCCAGTGGGTCGTCTTGACCGAAACACCACCGGTGTCTTGTTGTTGACCAATGATGGTGACCTTGCATCCAAATTGACCCATCCAAAGTTTATCAAGAAAAAAATATATCATGTGTGGTGTGACAAGGATATCGCTGAGGAAGATATGCAACGCATAGCCGATGGAATAGAACTCGAGGATGGCCCTATTCACGCTGACGCAATCAGCTATGCAACCGAGAAAGATCGTAACCAGGCCGGTATAGAGATTCACTCGGGACGCAACCGTATCGTGCGCCGCATCTTTGAAAATCTTGGATATCATGTTACCAAGCTTGATCGCGTATACTTTGCCGGACTCACCAAGAAAAACCTTCCACGTGGTCGCTGGCGCTATCTTACACAGGAAGAGGTCAATTTCCTGAAGATGGGATCGTTTGAGTAAATTCAAACACTCTCTAAATTTTTAACGAGCAGAATTGAAAATGAAACGTACAAAAATAGTTGATATATTTGGCCCCGAAGCTCCCGTTGGTTCTGAGGTCAGCGTTAAAGGTTGGGTACGCACACGTAGAGGTAACAAACACGTGCAGTTTGTGGCTTTGAACGATGGTTCTACAATCAAGAACCTGCAGATTGTGTTTGACATGGCACAGTTTGACGATGAGCAATTGAAGCCCGTCACTACAGGTTCGGCTATACATGTAACCGGTGTTCTCGTCGAGTCCATGGGTAAAGGTCAGTCGGTTGAAGTACAGGCTACTACTCTTGAAATATATGGTACGGCCGATCCTGAGACATATCCCTTGCAAAAGAAAGGTCACACACTCGAATTTCTTCGGGAGAAAGCTCACCTTCGTCCACGCACCAATACATTTGGGGCTGTTTTACGAGTTCGCTCAGCGCTTGCTTTTGCCATACATAAATTCTTCCAGGAAAGAGGCTTTTTCTACTTGCACACACCTCTTATCACTGCAAGTGACTGTGAAGGAGCCGGTGCTATGTTCCAAGTGACTACCTTGCCTTTGAACGATCTTCCTAAAACCGAGAACGGAGAGATAGATTACAGTGCCGATTTCTTCGGTAAACAGGCAGCTTTGACAGTATCGGGGCAGCTTGAAGGAGAACTTGGAGCTACAGCTTTGGGAGCGATTTATACGTTCGGCCCTACCTTCCGTGCTGAAAATTCAAACACTCCACGCCACTTGGCCGAGTTTTGGATGATTGAGCCGGAGGTGGCGTTTAACGATATAACCGATAACATGCAGTTGGCCGAGGATTTTATCAAGTATTGTGTTAAGTATGCCTTGGATAACTGCCGTGATGATATCGAATTCCTCGCCTCAATGTATGATAAGGACCTCGTTGAGCGTCTCGAGTCGGTGCTGAAAGATGAATTTGTTCGTTTGGCTTACACTGAAGGTATCGAGATTCTTGAAAAGAGCGGTAAAAAATTTGAGTTCCCCGTGTATTGGGGTGCCGATCTTTCGAGTGAACACGAGCGTTACCTTGTAGAAGAGCATTTCAAGCGTCCCGTAATCTTGACCGACTATCCCAAGGAGATCAAGGCTTTCTATATGAAGCAGAATGAGGATGGCAAAACAGTACGTGCAATGGATGTGCTCTTCCCTCAGATAGGTGAAATTATCGGTGGATCGGAGCGTGAAGAAAGTTACGAAAAGCTGCTCGCACGCATCGAAGAACTTGAAATACCGATGAAGGATATGTGGTGGTATCTTGACACCCGTCGTTTTGGTACTGTACCTCATTCGGGCTTCGGGCTTGGTTTTGAGCGTCTTGTGCTCTTCGTAACCGGAATGACCAACATTCGTGATGTCATTCCTTTCCCGCGCACACCCGGTAACGCCGAGTTCTAATAGGCAAATCAGGAAAATTTCCGGTCGTGTTTGCCGACTTTAGATATAATAATTTATAAAATGGTTAGTGTTCGATTGTTTGTTTTTTACTCAACACTAACCATTTTTATTTTCATATTGAAATTATTGTAATATGCTACGCCTTGTATCTATTATCAAAGCTAAATTCCCTACATCTTATCTTATATGGTTATTGTCGGCAATTTTATTAATATATTACTTTGACGTATTGTGGTGTAGTGAATCGTTATTATATCCTATTTATACGTCTCGCTATCTGTATTTGACAGCTATAGTATTTGGATTAGTTTTTACATTCCCTATAGCATTGCTGCGAAATATGACGTTACAGGTTATTGTGTTGATACTGATAGCGGCATTATTTGAGGCTAATTTAATGTATTTTAGGACATATAATGTTCCTATTCCGTTAAGCAGTTATGTAGCTGTTGGAAATTTGTCGGGTTTTGCAAGCAGTGTGATTGATTCCGTTAGATGGTATGATTGGGGCATGTTTATTATACCAATTATTACACTGTGTATTAGTCGTAAATTTAAATGTATATGTTACCCAAATAGAATCTGCTACGCGTTGGTAAGTTTATTTTTCATTTCTTTGGAGCTATGTATGTTTGTACTGTGTGGTGGCTTGATGTCAATAATTGATAATGACTTCAGGCATTCGGCAAATTCAGTTATGATAGTACCAAGATACTCGATATTTTCATATATTTATTATGACTATATGTTGCATGATCAGATAATAGACGATACGGAGATAAATGATATAAAAGATTGGCTAATAGAACACAATTCTCATTGTCAGGCTTATAGTGACAGTTTGGATGTTTCTGTAGCTGAGTCGGTGCCTGATAATCTGTTAGTAATACTATGTGAATCGTTTGAATCGTGGCCAATTGGACTAAGTGTTGATGGTGTGGAGATAACTCCAATATTGAATGATATTGTTTCAGATTCAACTACATATTTTAATCCAAATGTGGTTTCTCAAGTAAAAGGAGGAAGGTCAATGGACTGTCAACTAATGTCATTTGCCGGGCTCCTTCCTATTGAAGTAGGCGCATACTGTTATTCTTATCTATCATCAATACATTACTCTTTGCCTAAAGCAATTAATAAAGCAGGGGGGATGTGCTATCTATTTACTGGTGATGATAGACATGTATGGAACCAGGAGTCGGTGGCTGAAGCAATGGGATTTGATGAATTATTCACAAAGAGTTGTTGGGATCTGACTAATAATAATTCAGTCAATATGATAGATGGAAGTGTCAGTGATGAGGCTTTGATAGAACAATCATTGTATAAAATAGATATAGATAAATTATGGAATAAAAATAAACCTACCCTGTCTGCTGTTATAACGCGAAGTGGTCATATCCCCTTTAAGATTGATGAAGAAAAAAGGCGTATCAGCCTATCGGGAGAATTGCCCGAATTGCTTAGAGATTATATGGAAACGACTAACTACGTAGATTATTGCATCGGGACATTGATTGAACATTTAAAAACAATGCCAAATTGGGATAAGACAGTTATTGTTATAACCGGAGATCATGAGGGGCTTGCCAGCCACCGTAATGACTTGGCTGCAGAATATTCCTATGTAGATAAATCTCTTAGAGTGCCTTTTATTGTAATTAACAGTAAGCGAATGTCTCATAGTTTGAGTTCAGAGCCTATGGGGCAAGAGGATATTTATCCAACATTACTTGATATAATGGGGCTGTATAATACATATGAATGGCGTGGTGTAGGTTATTCATTATTAGACTCGAAAAGGCCAAAGTTTGCGTTTGATTCACGCGGTAGAATTGTTGGAGATACATTATCAATTGATATTGATGATATTGAAAAAAGAAAACGAGCGTCATTTGTC
>CANOKG010000162.1 GCA_947566655.1 uncultured Muribaculaceae bacterium
ATGGAATTTTGGTATTCCACGACCCAAACTCGACCGATTGGAGGATAATTTTATTGTGGAATGTGACAGCACGCGTCTCAATAACAATTTTTTCTGGAACCTTGAATCGTGTCCTATAAGTATTAAGATACGCATGCGTCCTGTTGAGGAGTGGGGACTTTATAATGAAATGGCCGGTCCTATTCCTAACGAGCATACCGAAAGTCGTCTGCCATTACAAGATGTCGTCCTGGTACCGTATGGTTGCACAGCTCTCAGAGTGAGTCAATTTCCTGTATTGAGATGCGATTGAGAGACTTATTCATCTACGTAAAATAAATATTATTAATTATAAATTATTTCCCCATGAAAAAACAAATTCTTTTGACTTTAGGGATGGCATTGGTTGGAATGTCGGCTTATGCCGGTGACGATAACAAGCTCCCGAATTGGGCCTTTGGTGGCTTTGAGCGTCCCGAAGGTGTGAATCCGCTCATCACTCCCAATCAAACGACAACATTTGATTGCCCGATGAGGGGAACAGAAGTGAAGTGGGAGTTTGCCGATACATTCAATCCTGCTGCAGTGGAAAAGGATGGCAAAATCTACATTCTTTACAGAGCTGAGGATGATCCTAATGCAGGTATAGGTGGACGCACATCCCGAATAGGCTTGGCCGAGACAGCCGACGGTATCCATATTGATTTCCGTGCCACAAAGCCTGTAATGTATCCCGATGGCTCTGACCTTTCAAAAACTTATGAATGGAAAGGTGGGTGTGAGGATCCACGAGTTGTTGCCGCTGACATCAACGGCAAGACCATGTATGTGATGACTTATACCTCGTGGAACAACAATGTGGCACGACTCTCCATAGCCACATCCTATGACCTCAAGAACTGGACCAAGCATGGCCCGGCATTCCTTAATACCCTTGGTGGTAAATATAAGGATCTTGCCTGCAAATCAGGTTCAATTGTTACCGAAGTTGTTGATGGACGTCAGGTTGCAGCCAAAGTTGATATCAACGGTAAAAAACAATACCTCATGTATTGGGGTGAAGCGTGGGTATGTGCCGCGACCTCCGATGATCTGGTGACATGGACGCCCTATGTTGACGACAACAAAAATCTTATTTATCTTGTAAAACCACGCAGTGGATATTTTGACAGCCTGCTTACAGAATGTGGTCCCCCTGCGGTAAAGACCGATGATGGTATAATTCTTTTCTACAATGGCAAGAATGGCAGTGGTAGTAAGGCTGACTCAGATTATCCAAACAATACCTATGCTGCCGGGCAGATTCTGTTTGACAAAAACAATCCGTTGGAAGTAAAAGATCGTCTTGACAAGCCATTCTTCCGCCCGATGGAGGATTTCGAGAAAACAGGCCAATATGCAGCGGGTACCGTCTTCATTGAAGGATTGGTATTCCATGATGGAAAGTGGTATCTTTACTATGGTTGTGCCGACTCTATGGTTGGAGTAGCCGTATATGATCCTGCCAACCGCTCTGGAGTAGGTGATCCAATTAAGCTCCCCATTCCAGAGGGTATCATCAATGCTTATCCAATGGGCGGCAAAGGCAAGTTGAGTTGCACAATCCATTCGTATAGCGGTTATGCCGCCGATAGCGAGCGCCCGTTTTATCTGAACACCACCTATTCATATCCCGGCCATAAATGGTGTGACAACAGCGAAGGTGACCCTTGGGTCATATTTGAGTTCATGGATTTCTACAACATCGACCGCTTTGTGTTCCGTGATGTGGACAAGCGCGAAGCCAATTGCGGCAATGTGCCCGAATATTGGCTATATGTCAGCGAGAACGGTAATGACTGGCAAGAGGTGGCTCATGAAGCCAATGTGGGAGACAAGGGTACGAAAGACGTCTCCTTCGACCCGGTAAAAGCCCGATACGTTAAATTTGTTCTCAAAAAAGGCACACGACCCGATGGGAATCCAGACAACGCCGTGAGAATATACGGTTGCGATATTTACGGAGAGTTGGCTGAAACAGTAGATCATAATGGAGTTGTAAGCATCGGTAAAACGATGCTTACTTCTTATGATGCAGTAAACGAACGCGAACAGGCCATTAACCTTATTGATGGCAATTACACAGACGACAAGACTAAATGGTGCTTCTATAAGGCCGATATCAAAAACGATCCTTACAAGTATGCCGTGATAGACCTGGAAAGCATATACAATATCAATAAATTTACGATTTACGATAGTAAGACTCTCGGCCCCGACGAGAATTTGACCCACTACCAGATCTATGTCAGCACTGAAGAGCCTGATATTAAACTTATTACTCCCCAGGGCGACTCCAATACTTGCTGGACTCTTGTGGTGGACAAGGCTGATCAAGGCGATGTGGCAAAAAAAGAAGACTTGCTTTCCACTCCAATCAAAGGCCGTTATGTGAAACTAGTGGTGCCGCGCACGAGTGATAACATGAATGCTCACACATCACGAGTATTCGCATTTGACGTGTACGGAACCGAAAGCTCTTCTTCAATCGACACACCAATCAATAACGGGGCCACAATTTCCATTTATCCCACTTCCATCCCTGAGAACGGCTCTTTGACCGTGAGCAATGCCGAAGGTGCTGCCTGCATTTTGTATTCACTTTCAGGAGCTACGATGCAAACCGGAAAAATTAAGAATCAAACCTTTAAGTTGAAAGGTATTTCGAAGGGTGTATATATACTGAAAGTATCGGGCAACAATGGCGAGACTTCGGCTAAAATCTCTGTGTATTGATTTTAAGTGTCTTAATGCTTGTTGGTTATTTAAAAGCCATGGCCGGGGCTATACATTTGGTGCTATAAGGTAATGGCTTTTGGGGATAATTTACTAATTTTGTAAATCAATCTAATTAAGGCTTTTTCATTAAAACCATGAAGTTATCCACGTTTATTTTTCCTGTAGCAGCTTTTGCTATTCTTTCATTGTTATCGTGTGGACATCGGGTAGATCGAGTGTCGGTTGTTGAACGTCCAGAGGTGGGTGTCAGCAAGAATTATGTAAACTTTCGTGAACCATTGTGCAAGGCGCCTCTGTTGAAGTTGCCGGTGGGCAGTATACGTCCCGAGGGATGGCTCAGGAAGTATCTTGAGTTGCAAAAAGAGGGCTTGAACGGTAAGTTGGGTTCTATCAGCGCATGGCTCGATAAGAATCACAATCAGTGGTTGGACGATGATGGAGATCATGGCTGGGAAGAAGTGCCTTACTGGCTGAGAGGATACAGCTCGTTGGCCTATATTCTTGATGACAAGGAGATGAAAGATGAGGCACAGGTGTGGTTTGAGGCTGTGCTGAATAATGTAAAGGACGATGGATTTCTCGGACCACGAAATTTTGAAAATGGCCGTCCGGAGCTGTGGGCACAGATGGTAATGCTGTGGGCATTGCAAACCTATTATGAACATAGTGCCGATGAACGTGTGCCTAAGGCAATGGCCAATTATTTCAAATGGGAACAGACGGTCCCCGATTCATTGTTCCTGAAAGGTTTCTGGGAAGAGAAACGGGGCGGAGATAATCTGTGGAGCGTTCTTTGGCTATATAATCTTACAGGAGACAAAGAGCTCCTGCCATTGATCGATAAATTGCACCGTAACACTTCCAATTGGACCATGAAGGGAGATCTGCCAAATTACCATGGCGTCAATTTTGCCCAGGGTTTCAGGGAACCTGCACTTTATTATATGTATACAAAGGATCCTGAAATGCTTCAGGCTACCTATGACAATCACTTCGAGATGCGTCGCCGATATGGTCAGGTTCCCGGCGGAATGTATGGTGCCGATGAGAATGCGCGGAGAGGATATGTAGATCCACGGCAGGGAACTGAGACATGTGCTTTGGTAGAGCAGATGGCAAGCGATGAAATTTTGATGGGAATTACAGGGGATCCATTCTGGGCCGATCACTGCGAGAATGTGGCGCTGAACACTTTCACGGCCGCTATGATGCCCGACATGAAGTCGCTGCGTTATCTTACCTCGCCCAATATGGCGGTGAGTGATGAGAAACTGCATGGCCCGAGTATTGACAATAATCTGCGTGGAATGTTGTCGATGAGTCCGTTCAGCAGCCGCTGTTGTCAGCACAATCATGGCATGGGGTGGCCATATTATGCTGAGCATCTTGTTATGGCTACAACCGATAATGGCTTGGCTACTATGCTATATGCTGCTAATACAACCAAGGCTAAAGTAGCTGATGGAAAGGATGTAGAGATTGTTGAATCTACCGATTATCCTTTTGATGAAGCTATTAGATTGACAATGAAAACCGATGGTCAGGAAATCAAGTTTCCGCTCTATTTGCGCATCCCGGCCTGGGTTGAAGGAGCACGAGTTGCTGTTAATGGTGAAGAATTGAAAGTAGAAAATTCGGCCGGTAAATATGTGCGTATTGATCGCAAGTGGAGCGATGGTGATGAAGTTTTACTGACATTGCCTATGACTCTTGGTACTCAAGTGTGGGATCAAAATAAGGAAAGTATAAGTCTGAACTACGGCCCCCTGACACTCTCGTTGCTTATTGATGAGAAATATGAACAGCATGATAGCCGTGACCGAAATTTTGTGCAGGATGATTCCCACTGGCAGGAAGGTGTTGACGCCTCGGGCTGGCCTTGTTATGTTCTTACTCCCGGCTCACCATGGAATTATGCTTTATTGGTCGATTCGTGCAATAAACCTGTGGATATAAAAATGACAAAGCGTCCATATCCGGAGTCAAATCAGCCGTTTACGACGGCGGGTGTTCCTTGGGAGTTTACTGCCGACATGGTGGAAATTCCAACGTGGGGTTATGATTCTACCGGGCTGACAGATGTCTTGCCCGACAGCTTAGCCGAGCGATCAGGTGATAAAGTCACAGTGAAACTCATTCCAATGGGAGCAGCTCGACTACGAATCTCTGCTTTCCCTAAGGAGATACAGTAAATCGATTGCACTGAAATAGTAAAGAGAGGCTGTCTGACTTTGATTGTTAGACAGCCTCTCCTATATGTTTATAATCCGACCGATTCTAATGGGCCTGCAATTACTTCAGGCATACATCTCTTCGATCTCTCGTGCGTAGTGGGAGTTGATTACCGGACGGCGTATCTTCAATGTATTGGTCAATTCACCGTTCTCCATTGTAAATTCTTTTGGAAGGAGAGTGAACTTCTTGATTTTTTCGAAGTTGGCAAAGCTACTTTGAAGTTTGTCGATTCGTTCTTGTATCAACGAACGTATATCGCTGTTGCGCACGAGTTCGTCGAGCGACCGATATTGAATATGTTTTTTGCGGGCATATTCTTTAATCGCTTCAAAGGCGGGGATAATAATCGCTGTCACATACTTGCGGTTGTTTCCTATCACGGCTACTTGCTCAATGTATTTGTCTTCGCCAAGGCGAGTTTCGAGAGCCTGAGGTGCAATGTATTTACCGTTGGAGGTTTTGAACAGATCCTTTAGTCGCTCGGTTATTACAATTGCTCCGGTTGAATCAATATATCCGGCATCACCCGT
>CANOKG010000163.1 GCA_947566655.1 uncultured Muribaculaceae bacterium
AAAGTTTCCTACGTAGGCTACGATGTAGCATCAGTTCCGGCCGCCGATGGCATGATTGTGAAACTTGTTGAGAATAATAAACTCGATGAGGTCGTAGTCACCGGTTACGGTTCGGCTAAAAATCTCGGCTCTTTTGTCGGTGCTGCTTCAGTTGTCGGAGCCACTCAGTTGGAGAACACGGCTTCTACCAACTTTGTTGACGCTCTTCAAGGCAAGGTTGCCGGTCTCGGTATCTTCTCTAATACCGGTGAGCCATCTGCCGCTCCTTCCAATGTTAACATTCGTGGTTATAGCTCCTTGCAATTTTCGGTAGATCCTCTATATATTCTTGATGGAGCCCCCGTATCATCGGCTGTATTCACTGCCATTAATCCTAATGATATCGAAAGCATAACCGTCTTGAAGGATGCTGCTTCTACCGCCATATACGGTTCTCGTGCCGGTAACGGCGTTATCGTTATCACTACGAAGCGCGGTAAAATGGGTGAACAGGCTAAAGTTACTATTCGCGCCAGCGTGGGATGGTCAGCTCCCGTTCAGAGCAAAATTGAGATGATGGATTCTTATCAATACCTACAGTTCCGCGACAACATGACCGCGGCTTTCGGTTCTACTCCTATCAGCGATCAGGCTCGTATGCTTATTACTCAATACGGTATCAATACCGATTGGCAGAAGGAGCTGATCAAAGACAACGCCGGTACATACAATGCCGAAGCAACAATTCAGGGTGGTGGAGAGAAATCTAACTACTATCTCTCGCTTGGTCACATGGATCGCGATGGTCTTATCGCTCGATCAGAGCTTCGCCGTGAGTCATTGCGTGCAAGCTTTAATGCCGATGTTAAACCATGGCTTCGTGTCGGTTTCTCAGGAAACTTTGCATACGAGAAGTATGCTACAAACTCTACAGTAGCAGAAGCCGGTAAATTCTATACAAATGGTACAGTGTTCCAATCTTACTATATGCTTCCCTATGATTCACCTTACTATTACACATTTAATGAAAACGGTGACATTCAGTATGGAGAGCGCGCCAATTGGTATAAGTACACAAAAAACGGTACAGGTGATGCCAACTTTGAAGCCGACCTTAACAAAGGAAGCACAAATCAGATTACAATCAATGCTTCTATCTACGAGGAGCTGCGTCCTGTAAAGGGTCTCGTTCTTCGTGCTCAGCAGAATGTATATGCCTATGACCGTCGTGCCTCCACAGCATGGCATGCTACCGAAGACTACGAACTGCCTATGGGTGGTAGCACTTCGTGGGGGCAGTATACCGAGCGTCTGGTAGGTGAATCATTCGGACGTTTGACTCAGTTTACCTATACTAACACCGCTGAGTATTCACGTCAAATCGGTGACCACGAGTTTACTGTACTTTTAGGTCAGGAGTCTATTATCAACCGCACCAATAGTTTTGGCGTTTCGACTGCCGGTCAGCCCTCTAACCTATTGATGCTTTTAACTAACGGCACTGAGATTACAATGTCTGACGTTACTCATGCGACAGGAGAATTTGTTGTAAACTCATATTTCATGACAGCCGACTACAACTTCCTTGAAAAATATTATGTAAACGCTTCGTTCCGTCGTGACGGTTGTTCTAAATTCGCTCCCCGTCACCGTTGGTCAAACTTCTGGGCTGTCGGTGGTATGTGGGATGCCAAGAAGGAACTCTTCCTGCAACCCCTCACATGGCTCGAAAAGTTGCAGGTACGTGCCAATTACGGTACAGCAGGCAACTACTCCGGTCTCGGCAACTATGAATGGCGTGGTGTACTTGCAGGCGGCTCCGTGACATATAATGGCCAGCCCACCCTCGGCCTTGCTACCATGTCTACACCCGACCTGACCTGGGAAACAATCAAGCAGTTCAGCTTAGGTATCAACTACGGTATGTTCAACAACCGACTCTATGGTAGCATTGACTACTATAT
Organism: uncultured Muribaculaceae bacterium; assembly: GCA_947566655.1. Taxonomy (GTDB): domain Bacteria; phylum Bacteroidota; class Bacteroidia; order Bacteroidales; family Muribaculaceae; genus JAAVFS01. The sequence goes on from CANOKG010000163.1 coordinate 1,944, forward strand.
CAAGGATACCCATGATATGATTCTCGACCTGCCATACTCGGCTACGACCGGTTGGACAAATGGTCCAAAGAACATCGGTTCTATGCGTAACGAAGGTGTCGATTTTGTAATCGGCTCTGATATTCTCCACACCCGCGACTGGTATGTTGGCGTTAACGTGAACTTCAACTACAACAGCAATAAGATTACCGAGTTGTTCAATGGCGAGAAGGAATATCGTTTAGACGATTATGGTAAGGTATATGTCGTTGGAGAGAACTCAGCCCAGTTGAACACCGTTCGTTATGTAGGTGTTGACCATCGTGACGGTAAGTGTATCTGGCTTGACAAGGATGGTAACGAGACTAAGGTATATGATGCAAATAACGCTGTCAACTTAGGTAAAAACTATCTTCCTTCCTGGACCGGTGGTTTCGGTGTTAACGCCAGCTGGAAAGGCCTCGCACTCCGTGCCGACTTTACCTGGGCAGCAGACAAGTACATTTATAACTGGGCTTATCAACAGCTCGCTTCCAACTTGTCTTATACAACATCTAACCAGAGCGTGAAAATGCTCGACACTTGGACACCTCAGAACCCCGAAGGCAATATGCCTGCAATCACCGAGGCAATTCAGGGTGATACCCGTTACCTTGAGAACTCGTCTTACATGCGTATGAAGAACTTGACAGTTTCTTACTCGCTTCCGCAGACAATTCTTAAGAAGATCAGCATCAGCGATCTTACATTCCGCTTTACCGGCCGTAACCTCTGGACTGTAACCGCCGATGGTTTTACCGGACAGGACCCTGAATATCAAGGCAATGGAGTGCGACTCATGTACCCCAATACACGTCAGTATGAGTTCGGTTTTGAAGTTTCATTCTAAATTATTTCGAGACTACAATTATGAAAAAAATATCACTTTTACTCATAGCGTGCGCCGGCCTTTTCAGCTCGTGCGATATGAATACTGCGCAGGAAGGTGTTCTTGATGATACCATGCAGTTGGATTATGAATACGTCACCAATTTGCGCAATTTCTCCGTTTATTCTGCCCTCAGAGGCCGTACTGTCGGTTATTGGGTTTACAATACCGAACTGCAGCTTGACCAGTTCATCGGCATGGCTAATAATGGAGGTCGAGGTGGCAATATCGCCAATGGATACCTGAATTCATCAAGCAGTGAATTCTCCAGTCCCTATGAGTCTTTGTACTCAGGTATAGCACAGGTCAACTTCCTTTTGGAAAGAGCTGAGCAGCTTAAAAACTCAGGCGATCTTAATGAGGATCAGGCAGCTCAGGTTGATCGTTATATCGCTGAGGCTCACTTCACGCGTGGTTGGATGTACTTTTGGTTGCTTGACCACTATACCAATACCAATGAAGCTAAGACCAATGCTGAGAATACATATGGTCTTCAACTTGTTTCAAAGTATGATCCCACAGGCGATTCAAGCAAGTACCCCGGTCGCTCATCATTGAAGGCTTCTATTGATTTTATTAATGACGATCTCAATGCTGCTTTCTCGGGCCTCAAAAATTATGAAGAGAATGTCAGCTCCGCATTTACTGCTGCAGGCTCAAATTATTTGTCTTCCTACGCTGTAGCTGCCCTGCAGGCACGTATGGCACTCGTTTTGGGTGAATACCAGACAGCTGTTGACAAAGCTCAGTATGTTATCGCCAACAATAACTACAAACTCACTACTCTCGATGATTATATCGATATGTGGTATGATGAGAATGTCGACGAGTTGATCTTTGCTCCCTATGTAGATAAGGGTGAGATTTCCAATCAGCAGTCATTCTCTACTTGTCAAGGTTGGAACTATTGGTGGACCGATCCTACACTCTGTGATTATATTCCCACCCAGGAAACTGTATTTAGCCTTACTGAGTATGAAGATGCAGAGGGTTACATCAATGACGTTCGCTTTATAGCCTTCCTCGGCGGTGAACCTTCAAACATCACTACCGAGAATGGAGTCACCAAGACTTACGTGTTCTGGAAATATCCGGGAAATAAATCGCTTGACACGAGCACTCCTATGTATGATAATACTCCCAAGCCTTTCCGTTTGAGCGAGCAGTATCTTATTCTTGCAGAAGCTGCTGCCATGCTTGAAAGCGATAAGCAGACAATAGCTGTTAACGCTATCACTGACCTCGTGAAAGCTCGTCTTATTGATCCTACCGGCTTCACTGTCGACGCTACAGGTAATGCTCTTATCCAATACATACGTAGCGAACGTTCCAAGGAACTTATGGGCGAGGGCTTCCGATTAAGCGACCTTCGTCGTTGGAAACAAGGATTTGATCGCAATCAGCCTTATACTCTTAACCCGACTGTGGCTGCTAACCGTTCGATAAACGGTCTTACAGTTAAATATACTGATGACGATTTCCGTTTTGTCTGGGCCATTCCTAAGTCAGAAATGGATGTCAATCCTCAAATCAGAGTACAGCAGAACCCCGGTTATTAATTAAGTTATAACTTAATAGCAAAGATTTTAATATGAAATTTAAATTTTTATCAATATTGGCTCTTGGAGCAGTAGTTTTAGCTTCATGCTCTGACGATGACAATGCCGTCAATGGCTTGCCCGGTGTTACGGTAAATATGGCCAATGCTTCGATTCGCGTTTCAGAGGATCAGGCTTCGAGCACGTCGTTCAACTATATTCCGGTTACTGTTGAAGGTGAGACCAATGGTCCCGTTAAAGTGACAATCGAACTTTTGCCATATGGTGAGCACCCTGCTACTGCCGATGTTAACTATATTGTTACTTCTAATACTATCATCATTCCTGCCGGTGAAACTACAGGTCGCTTCCAGTACTATCCCGTAGGTGATGACATCATCAATGATGACCGTTCGTTTGAGGTTAAAATAACTAAGGTTGAGGGTGCTGAGGTTGGTGCTCAGGCTTCGACTGTCGTTACTCTTGTTGATAACGAAGGCCTGATTCCTATCTATTATGATGGTCTCGCAGGCGCATGGTCAGCTATTAAGCACTCGGCCAGTGATGGCAATGTCTATCAGGCAAACTTCACTATTGATACAGTTGCCGAGGGTGAGGAGGGCTATGGCAAGACTGTTAAGCTTAACGGTTTCCCCGAAGCAGCGTCGTCGGCCATGTCTCCTAACTCGACAGTAGCATCTTTCAGTGTAGATGGTGTTGAGCAGGCTATTTATTTGACTGTTACAATGGGACAGAATGTTGGTACTTATACCCACGGTACTTACGGCCTTGGTCAGGTAATGATTTATCCTGCGTCTGATACTTCATATTGGTCAGCGGGTGAGTTCACGTTCAAGTTTAACTTCGACCTCGCTACCGGTGAAATGATCCCCAATGAGGAAGGTAAGTTCTTCGGTGTACTGATCAGTTTTTCTGCAGGTATGATGATGTACGATACATACGATGTAATGCAGTTCGTACGTAACTAATCGTAATCTATAGGTATGAAAATAGCTCGAACTTGAAGATTCGGGCTATTTTTGTACCCGCTTGGTTCAATCTAAGAGCCTGTCTGGTTTTAACTCGTATTAAGATCGAGTGTCAATTTTATGCG
>CANOKG010000164.1 GCA_947566655.1 uncultured Muribaculaceae bacterium
GGGATACTCTAAACAACTGACTCTCTTTTGATTATTTTCATCGAACTCACGTTATTTACCCTATAATTGTTAAACATCAGTAATATTGTAATGACATTTTATTTATAACAAACATTTGTTTATATTTGCAATATTAAAATTATATCATTGATATTCCTAATATAAATTCATTTATTAACCTTTTAATTTAAATGTCATGAAAATATTTTCATCACCTTGCATTGATATAATATTAACCGGCACAATTGAAAATACATATAGATATGCTATTGATAAAAAATAAGGCTGTATTCATCGGTGTTATATTATTGCTCGGATGCACGATCTCATGCTCACGCCCTGCAGTACAAATAGAAATCCCGCAGATTGTTTTCGAGGAGTCGACAGCCGATTTTAAGATTACTGATTCTTTCAGTAAGTTCAAATTTATCCAACTTGAACAGACCGATGACTGTGCTTTCGACTATATTACAAAAATGGTCGATGCTGAGGATTGCATAGTTGTTAAAACAAGGATACAAAATGAGCTATTCTGTTTTGACAAAGGAACAGGTGCATTTAAATGTAGAATTGGAAATATAGGAGAAGGCCCCGGCGAGTATCTTACTGTTTCTGATTTCTTTTACAACAATAAGGAAAAGAGTATTTGCGTAATTGATCCTTATCATAATTCAATACTTAGCTATGATTTTGAAGGCAACTTCTTATATGCAAAAAAAGTTGAACCTTATATTAACAAGATAATTTGTGTAGAACGCAGTAATGATGGTTATCTTATGTTTGCCAATTTGCTATATGATAATCCGGAACATAATAATGACGCCTACACGGTTATTCGACCGGATGGGACTTACTTTAGCTTTGATCCATTTAAACCGGTAAGAACTAAAAGAAATGCTTCACCATTTGCCATGAAGCCAGCCACGGTAAACGAGACAGGAATAACCTTTTGTGAATTTTTAAGTGACACACTGTTCAGAATAGAAAAAGGCGAAATCTTCCCATTATATAAGTTGGAATTAAGCCAAAAAATCCCATCGAAAGAATTGGTTTCTCAGTTAGGTCCATATTCTCAGACTAATTTATACAATTGGTGTTTGGAAACTGGGTATTTTCCCGGATTTAACAATGTTTTTGAAACAAACAAATTTATTTTGCTGGAACCGTTGACACCCGCTTCGTTTGGGTATTTCTGGATAAATAAAGAAACACAAAAAGGCATACGAATTCCATCAAGTAATCGTTTGGATTTAGTTGGGAAAATGTTTTTAGATGGGAAGTCCATTATTAAAGTTCAATTCAGTAATGAACATGAACTTATAAGCATCATGCCGGCTGCATTAGTAGACTGTTTTCATGAAGTTATCGAAAAAAATCCCGGTCTCACTCCATTCTGCGACGAGTTGCTCCCGTTCCTTGACAAGGTTGATCCTAACGGCAATCCAATCGTTATCATTTACGAACACTAAAATATAAATCGCTGCGATGACACGCTGGAGGCAACTCTGCCTTTGCACTTGTGTGCGGCTATGAAAATTTCGGAGGAAAACAAAAAATTTGAAAAATCGAAGTTTATAGCTAATTTTGCATCTTAAAGGGAGCCCCGACGGCTCGTCGCTGACACTACTAAACTGGTGTTTGAGGAAAGTCCGGGCAACGTAGAGCGCCATACTTCTTAACGGGAAGCTATCGGATAACGGTAGAGATAACGTGACAGAAAACTACCGCCACCTACTTGGTGGTAAGGGTGAAAAGGTGGGGTAAGAGCCCACCGGGTTCCATAGTGATATGGAATGCCGCACGTCTTATGGGTTGCAAGGTCAAGTATACCGGCATTCAAGGGTTGCTCGCCCACTGCCGGGGGGTAGACTGCTATAATGTCCGTGGCAACACGGCATACAGATAAATGACGGGCCGCCATGATAACTCATTGCATCGTAACCTATGCCATGACAGTACCATGTCGACATAACCCGGCTTACAGTCGGGGCCACCCCTTTATTTCATAAATACAAGATATACCGCAGCAATTAATAACAAAAACGCCAGACAGTGGTTCCATTGAAGGTGAAAGCCTTCAAACGCTATCATGCTGAAGATTACAAATACCACAAGCGTTATGACTTCCTGCATTACCTTTAGCTGAATCAACGAAAACGGGCCTCCGCTGCCTTCATAGCCTATGCGGTTGGCAGGCACTTGACAACAATACTCCAACAAAGCGATTCCCCATGACATCAATATGATGACATACAACGGCCATGAAGTGGATATACCACGATCACGCAACGACAAGTGACCATACCATGCAAGCGTCATAAAGACATTGCTCACTATAAGTAGCAAAACTGTTATTAGCGACGATGACATAGAACAATATCTGATAAAACAGAACTTGGTTATTGATTAAATGTAATTATTTCAAGCGGAGTGTCGGGCGGGAAACCGGCCACGCTCCACATAATGTATTCCCGACCATCGCCACTCTCCGATAGCTTGGCTTCAATCACTATTGAGGCTGTTGAAATAGGACGAGGAATATATTCACCCTTCTTTAACAACACAGGATCGGGCAATGAAACATATTCAAAAGTTACAGGATCTATATATTTACGCGAAATTGAATCTATGATATAACCGGCATTTACCTTCTTGCGTGGTTGCAAACAATAATTGGCCGTTGCTTCCCGTGATATACCAAGGCACTTCTCATTCCCTCCCGAATGTGAATAGTTTGTGCGGGCAACGATTTCATTGTCGGGCACATCAAATCTGATATAACCATTGTCGTTGGTTTCAAAATAGCAGGCACCACCATAGGCATCGATCACTCCAAAATTAGCCTGCACGCCAAGCGGGCGTGGCAACCGGTCGAGTAAATCGGCAAATTCATCGACCGAACGACACTGCCTCAGTGCCATCGACATAATAAATCCCTCTCTATCTTTCACTACCGCCGTATCGGGAGCCAAGTTATAGGAAGCCGTGTTCATTATCGCAAAGCCGGCCAGGTTCATTCCTATCCACGCCTCCTGTCCTATAGTGTCAGTATCATTATGTAATGCAATATATTCGAGGGTAGAATCGGTAGCTGCATGCCGGGCTACATAGTTGCCTTTGGCACCGGTGTCACGATGTTTCCATAGCAATGTTGCCCCGGTCGACGAACGCCCCGCGCCCACTATAGCCGAGGTGCATGCATGAACCGTCGGTGTCAACAGGCTTACGATCAACGAAACAACAAAACAGCGTAAATACATTCCAAACAAACTCAAAATGAATCAACAAACGATGCTTTCAGCCTGTCTTTCACAAGCCACTGATGTTCGTCATCTCCATAGTTGGCAAACGGATATATAGCTATACCGCCACGGGGTGTAAAAATACCTCTTACCTCGATATAGCGCGGATCCATCAATTTCACAAGATCGTTCATTATTATATTAATGCAGTCTTCGTGGAAGTCGCCATGATTGCGAAACGAGAAAAGGTATAGTTTTAAACTCTTGCTCTCTACCATGCGCTCACGCGGAATGTAATTAATCACGATTTTGGCAAAATCGGGTTGCCCGGTTTTAGGACACAACGATGTGAACTCGGGGCACGTGAACGTCACGAGATATTCCCTTCCCGAGTGTTTGTTAACAAAGGTCTCCAACACTTCGGGAGCATACTCTGTAGGATATTTAACACCGGTGTTACCCAACAGGGTAACACCGGTTAATTGATCTTCGGTTCTCATTAAAAAATTAATCTTATTTTTTCAAAGGTTTAACCATTAATCGGTCACCTGCATCGCGAACTATATTTTCGAAATAGCGTGGATCATCATAGCCTCCAAAGTTGGGATATTCGGGAATACCATCCTCTGTAACTTTAAATGATCCATCCTCGTTCTGCTTCTTGATATTTCCATCCATGAACTTAACGAAGAGGTAATCACCCAGCTGCTTATATTGGCTCGTTGCCTCGCGACTGCTGTTGTCGGCAAGCGCCTGTACCGAAGACTTAAGTGCTTCGGCCGACATATTGGCCGCATTCTTCTCAAGATTCTCAGCGGCTGTCTTCATGCCGTTCTCAAGTCCCGACTGCACTTTTCTTATATCGGGAATCATTTGTGAATAACGGTTGTAGGCTTGATTGGCGACATAGTTGTTCACCCAGAAGTTTGAATTCCAGTCGAGTGTATTGACATCACCGTGGCCCAACTGTTCGGGAACAGAACTTACACTGCAATAGATTGGCATATAGACACATGTATTGGCATCATCGGTTCCAAACCACAGCAAGCCTTTAAGTTGGTCGGGTAGATCGCTACGAAGACGCGCTACAAACGAGAATCCGGTCTGCTGAGTGGCGATAGCACGCTCGTGGGTATACTCTTTACCGTCAACTTTAAATGTCATAGGACGCCAACGGTAAGGCACCGCATAGGGACCGGCTCCAACATCCTGTGTCATATCAAACGGGGTACCCTCGAAGTGATCGCGCATCATAGACTTCATATCGTCGGCCGTAAGCTTGTGGTTAGGTTTCACCCACAAAGGCATAACCTCGCCATCGGCCTCGTTTATCCACTTTAGATATTGATCCATATTATCGGCATGGGCATTGTAGAAACTCCACACTCGTGCGTCACAACCTCTTAGCGCACCGAAGTCATATTCGGCATAGGCGCGAGAGAAACTGAAATCCTTATCCTTCCCGTCAAAATAGCCCTTTGAACGAGCAAACTTTCTGACATCGGGCGAGAACAAACAATCCTCACTCTGTTTCATCGGGAACTGATGTATGCGGGAATGATTGGCATGACCGGCAATACAGTCATCAGGAACACGCATAGCAACCCATACGGCTCCGGGGTCATCTTTACCCTTACCTATCAGTTCCATTATCCATACCTCATCAGGATCGGCAATAGAGAACGATTCACCGCTTGATGCATATCCATATTCCTTTACAAGATCGGTCATTACCTTGACTGCCTCACGTGCCGTACGCGCCCGCTGCAACGTAATATAAATAAGCGAGCCGTAGTCTATCAACCCAGAGCCTTGAAGCTCCTCCTTACCACCCCATGTGCTCTCAGCAATAGCCAATCCGTGCTCATTCATGTTGCCGACAGTGGCATACGTATGATCCACTTCGGGAATCTCTCCGAGTAGCTTATGTGTATCCCATTCGATAACAGGACGCATGGTTCCGGGCTTATTATCGGTAGCCGGTTGCGAGTAAAGTTCTCCATAAAGATTATGACTGTCAGCGGCATAGGTTATCATAACCGAACCATCGGCAGTGGCTCCTTTACCTGCGATCAAACTGGTACAAGCCAAAGCTGATACCGCGGCCGACACCATTACCGAAGTAGCTATTGAAAATCGTTTTAACATACTTTTTTTGTGATATAGTTGAAATTGGATTATCTTTGAAGTTCAAAGATACGAATAAGTCGAGAGCAATGCAAAATTTATTTTGGCATTGCCGAGC
>CANOKG010000165.1 GCA_947566655.1 uncultured Muribaculaceae bacterium
GTGATTTACTCAAGGGCAAAGTGTTATTCTTATTGCTTAGAAGAACAATGGACTTCTGTGCCATTTCAAGAGCTTTGGCTTGATGCTTGGGCGAATTGACGACAGAGTAGGGTATCTGTGCCCATTCTACGATCGAATCGTTGTCAAACAACCCGAGTTGGAACTTTGCACGCAAAAGTCGAAACACCGACTCATTGATTTTGTCTTCAGTGATAATTCCTTTCTCGACAGCTTCTTTAAGAGAGTGGAATGACCCGCCACATTCCAAGTCGGTACCTGAAATAACGGCATCGGCCGATGCCGATGCTGCATCGGTATGGGTGCTGTGATGTCGAGGAGTATAGAAATCAGAAACGGCTCCGCAGTCGGTCACGATAATATCATCGAATCTCCAATTCTCACGTAGAATCTTAACAAGGAGTTTCTTGTTAGAGCAACACGGTTCATCGTCAAACCGGTTATAAGCACACATCACTTCCTTTACATTGGCTTCCTGTACCAGAGCTTTGAAAGCCACAAGATAGGTTTCATAGAGGTCGCGAGATGAAATCCCGCTTGCGTTGAAGCTATGGCGATTCCATTCAGGTCCACTGTGAACGGCGTAATGTTTGGCACAAGCGTGAGTTTTGTCATATTTGCCTTTGCCATTGCCCTGCAGTCCTTTTACAACGGCCACACCCATTCGGGCCGTAAGATATGGATCCTCCCCATATGTTTCCTGCCCGCGGCCCCATCGCGGATCCCTGAAAATATTAACATTGGGAGTCCAGAACGTGAGTCCCTTGTATCCCGATCGTTCACCTTTACGCTTGAAATCGTGATGCTTTGCACGGGCCTCGTCCGATATCATATCAAATGTTTCATATACAGCCCGGTCATCAAAAGTTGCAGCCATACCGATTGCCTGAGGAAAGACCGTGGCAAGGCCGGCACGACCAACTCCATGAAGTGCTTCATTCCACCAGTCATAGCCGGCAATGCCAAGGCGGTCTACAGCTTCGGCATTGTTACACATCTGGTTTATTTTTTCATCCAGTGTCATTCTGTGTAGCAAATCCATAGCTCTTTCATCAGCCGTCAAATCTGCATTTTTGTAGGGCTCATTTTGTGCTACCAAGCTACAGGTTGATGCAAGCATTATCATGGCAATGATTGGAAAACGATTTTTCATGTTCTTAGGGTAATTTTGCGAAATAATACTCTGCGCAGGGTTAAGATCTGTATCTATCTGATATTTGATGCTGATGGAGGAGCCGATAAGCTACCTGTGCCCCAATTGTGATTGGCTTTGTCACCCATTTCAAGTACGAGTTTTCCTCCTTTCATCAAGTCATCGTGAGTAAACCATGGTTTATCCCATGTCTTACCATTGAGTGAGGCGCTCTGGATATATTTATTCTTATCAGAACAGTTGTTTGCCACTATCTCGAATATGGCACCGTTGGGCAAGGTGATTGACGCATGATTGAATTTCGGGCTGCCGATATTGTAGACTGGTAATCCGGGGGTAACTGGATAGAAACCGAGCATGGAAAATGCTACGAACGCCGACATGCCGCCACCATCTTCATCACCGGGAACTCCCATCAGGTCGTTTCTGAACCATTGTTTCAGTAACTGGCTGATTCGTTTTTGTGTCATCCAAGGGCGCCCCGAGTAGTTGTATAGATAAGGAATGTGAAGCGATGGTTCATTAGCCATGGAGAATTGTCCGACATTACCTGTATGGTCGGGCATTGTAGCGTAAAAAGAATATTTGCTTCGGCCGAGGGGCTCGTTAAACATGCGGTCAAGTTCATGATTGAACGCGTCGTTGCCACCCATTAATTCAATCAGGTCGGCGATGTCATGAGGCACATCCCATCGGTAGACCCACCCGTTGTTTTCTCCATAAGAATCGCGCGCACCCGCACCGCCGGGCATAGCGTAGTCAAATGGCTCGATAAAATTGCCATCCTTGTCCTTGGGGTGGAAGAACTTGGTTTTGTGATTGAAAATGTTCCGGTAATTATGGGCAGCTTCTTTATATCTTTGAGCGGCATCATTGTCTCCGAGGTATTCAGCGATACGCGACAGGCACCATTGGTCATAGCTTGTGCCGAGCGTGACAGCTACAGGCTGGCGTTTCTCCCACGAGTGTACCTCAGGAATGGTTTCTTTTTCACCCGGCTTCAGGGCCGGTATATATCCGTGTGTTTTGTAGAAGTTGTCAAGTTCTCCGGCAGGGCGTCCCGACCAAGGGGCGAGAGTTTTGTCTTCAATACCGCGGCGGCAAGCCTCGTAGGCGAGCGCGACATCAAAACCGGTCAATCCTTTGGCAATGGCATCTGCGACTGTAGCCACCCCGTGATTTGAGTTCATGCGACGTGTGTCACCTGTTATTTCGGGGAATGTAGGCATCCATAAACTGTCGGTCTGACAGGCCATTCTCAAGTATGAATTGATTATGTTTGTCTCCAGTTCAGGCTCGGTGATAACTCGCAAAGGGTGGGCTGCCCGGTAGGTATCCCAAATCCAGTCATCGGTATAGAACGGCTTTCCCTCATCGTCATGAACTTGCCCGTCGGATGCCGAAAAATACCGGCCATCTTCACTGAGGCACACGGGGCGTTCGTAGGTGCGATACAAAGAGGTGTAGAATACAGTCTTATCGTTTATGTCCTTACCTTCCACCTTGATTTTGCCGAGAGCATCATTCCAGATCTTACGTCCGGCTGAGGCTACCAAGTCTACATCATAGCTTGTGATTTCGCGGGCAAGGTTTTTGCGAGCCTGCTCTTCGCTTATGAACGATACACCATAGCGTAAATTAATGGTAGGGTTATTATTGCCATAATGCAGGCATACACAAGCATTTTGGCCTGTAGCCGAAACGCTTCCCGGTTGAGTCTTGCCATGGACTACAGTAGCATTCAGGGGCTCCTGTAGCGATTCCATGTAAAGATAGATTCTGACATTATTGTCAAGCTCCTGATACCCATGAATGCAGTTGTTTTCAGCTGTCAGTGACCCTTTTTTTGAATTCACTATTATCGAAGCCGGCTCGTTGGGATTCATCTTAAACTCGTAGACGGCCGATTGGTGAGATGGAGCAAACTTTACCTCGATTCCAGGCTCGTCAAGGTATACCGAATAGGAATATGGCTTAAGTTCCTCGTTGTCATATGTGTATGCTACGACGGGTCGTAGTTGATCCTGCTCTCCTTGAAATGGTGTGAGGTTGAATGCCGATTTCTCGCGGTGATTAGTCACCACGACCGGCAGCCCTTTTATTTTGTCACTTGTGTAGTCTGAGCGCTCGGGATAGACCCTCAGCATACTGTTGGGGAGGTGTACCGTAGGGAAAGTCGGCACAAGAAGGTGGCTTATGTTGCCAATGTATGGACTGACGTAGTCAACCGGTTCATTTGCGGTTATCGAAGCTGCAGAGCAAGCCGCCATTACACCAATACTTAAGGTGATCATGGTTTTGTTAATTAGATTCATGGGCATATGTTTGATATGATAATTTTTGGGTTGTTAAGCCCTATGGCTTATAATGCAAAGTTACTCTATTTGTATTACAATAACAAGTTAAAACCCGACAGGCTCTAAGAATGTTGCCGGTGATAGGTGGAAATGAGAGAGCCCAACTTCCTGCTGTGGCAGGAGGTTGGACTCTCAGGATATTTGGAAGTCAGGTTCTCGCTTTAGAATTTGGCGATCTTTCGGCCCGAAACGATGTAGAGGCCGCGAGCGAGTTGATCAAAGTCGGCATATTGACCTACTTTCACACCCATGAGATTATAGACTGGAGTCTCAGGAGCGATCGTGTTGTCAGCCTCATCGGCGATCACATCCTCGATACCGCTGGTCTCACCTTCGCCATATGCAATTGTATATTTGTCAGCGTTTGTAGTGGCGTTTATGTAGGCGTAGAAAGGTTTGATTTCGGTGGTGGGCACAAAGTTCTCAAAGTTCTCATCAATGTAGTAAAGTTTCACATTGGCGGTAGTGCTGTAGGAAGGAAGCATCTTCACGTCTTTTGCTTGGAAGTTATCGGTATTCTCGCCGGTGATAGCAATGGTGGCATTGGTCGCAGAGAAAGTGACCGATTTGCCGGTGTGGTTGAACGAAGAACCGTTGAGAGAACCTTCGAGGCCTACAAGGAATGGAGTGTTTGCGCTTATTACGTCAGTATGAGAGAAGCGTAAATTGGTACGGTTACGACCCGCAAACTTCTTGACAAAAATGTTTTTGTCGGTGTCATCTACTGAGGTAAACCATTCTACAGGCTCACCGTCAACCGATATCTCTTCGACCTCAAACGGTAATGCCAAAGTGCTCCAGCGTGGTGCATTCTCTCGGGTATAGCTTACTTTCTCGGCTACGAAAGGCTTTGGAACTGATAATGAGTAACCGTCTTTGAAGGCCGCTTCTTTAGCGACATTTCCGATAACGATGTTTGTAATATACTTTCTCATTGTATTTTCGACACGATTCGCAAGCTTGGCATCTTCGTCAAGATAAAGTACGATATTAGGATTTGTTTTACTTACCGAGATGGAGCGTGGTGCAGAACCATAGAGATACAAAGCAACGGCATCTTCGGGGACAACGTAGCTTGTACCAGTGGGTTTAGGCAGGGCGCTAAGTGAACCATCGGCTTTCCACAAGCAGTCGTTGTTGTACATGCGGTCAATGTCGCTGAGTACATTGTTAGAATTGGTGTTAGTGGCCAGTGAGAGTATGAAATTGTGAGATCCAAATGAGCTGTTGGGTTTGAATTTGAAGTAGATATCGGCTGTTTCACCGGCACGTATGCTGATGGTGTTTCCCGAAGAGCGTGTGCCATCGACAAACATATATGTTTCACCATAGAAATCGTTACCGTTGTTGGTTATGTTGTATATTACCGATTGCCAATTGCCTGAAGTGGTAGTGCCCACAAGTTTCAGTGAGTTGACAACAAGTTTGTTTCCATTGCCGGGTTTAACAGTTACCAGCATTTCGTCACCGTTTACAACGAGTTCGATATAGTTGCGGTCAGAGTTCTGGTCATAGTTCCATTCTTCAGAACCTGCCTCCCGTGAGATACCACGAAGAGTATAGGTGCCATCGGCGAGATTGGTAAATTTCAGCGAGGCGTTCATGCTGTAGCGGTCAGCCGGTTTCATTGTTTTGGTTTCTTGTGAAAGTTGGTCAGCCACTATGTCACCGTTCTCAGATAGGAGTCGGAAGGCATGCTCTATGTCGTATTGGTGCAACAGGATAGTGCGCAGTGTGTATGAGAAATTCAGCGAGAAAGTGTTCTGGGCGTCTTTGCGCAGTTTGCTTTGTCCGGCGTTAATCAAAGATATTGATGCGGTTACAGTCTCCTCGTCAACTCCATCGTAGGCAGGGCGTAGATTCACACATATATTTTGTCCCATTGAGTATCCGTTGGCATCGGTCGATC
>CANOKG010000166.1 GCA_947566655.1 uncultured Muribaculaceae bacterium
GATATGATCCTTTGGTGTTGACTGCTATCGATAAGTTTCCCGTTAATAAGTTCACTGATTTCAGTTCCTATGATCGTCCTTACGTAAGACGGTTTGTCTATTTCACTACCGGTGATTGCAACGTAGCATTCTGTGTCGATCGTTCCGGTTCTAAAGAGATGACCTATGCGGGCTAAGGTGAATCCGTCAAGAGTCCATATGGTCTCGCCTTTGTTTACCGGTTTAATATTAGCGGCTTGTATTCCGGGATTTCCGGCAGGGTGTGGTCCGTTAATATCAACGACTGTCACGTTGTTATTTTGATTCCAGTTGAAATTTAATCGGGAAATAATCCCGTTGGGTCTCTGCCCAATGTATACAGTTCCGTTGGTGAGTCGCCCCAGGATCTCGACACCGGTTTCGATATCTTCTTTCCGCGAGGAGAGGAGTTCTTCACAGTCGGGTGCTAACGGTGATGAATCAAACATTGATATGAAAATATCACGTGGTGTGCCGTTAGGTTGAATTACTATATTATAAGGTCTCTGTCTGATTAATGCCCAAAGTCCCGATGTCTGTAGTTTTGATATGATCTCCTCCTTGTCGAAATTATCTGTTGACTCAAATTTCACCTCCGATTTATCGTTAGGGTCAACATCAATGATAATACGTAACAGTTTACGTCGCTCTCCACGGGTTATATCAGCTATCGTTCCCGATGCAGGAGCTGTTATTTTTAAGGTCGGATTATGTTTATCGGAGAGAATAGGACTTCCTTTAGAGACTGATTCGCCTATTTTTACGATTGGTTTTAGGGTAAGTCCGTTAAAATCGTCGATGTTGATGGCTACGCGATTGGGACTGATGTATGGGATTGATTCTTGACTGTGCAAAACAGCACAACCAGCTACCTTTAAATCCAATCCTCGTTTGAGATTCAATGCTATATTCATGGTTGGTATTAATGGCTTTCAATATCTTGTTGTGAGATAATTGAGCAACAAATTTATATCAAATTTTTAAAGTAGCTATAAGTATTAAGAAAAAAATTGAATAAAGCCGCAAAAAATATTTTATCGCAATGGTTAAAACTAAAAAAGCCTTAAAATATTTTGATGAATGAAAATATAATGATACTTTTGCGAAACGCTTTGGGGCAAATTACGTTCTGAAGCATGAGAGAATGTCACGGAAGTTGTAATCCTTAAAACTAATGCCGCTCCATAACGGGAGGGGTATCAAAACAAAAAATACATTTAACTAACTAATCACTAATAACAATTTTTTAGATTTAATTACATTTATGGAAGCTCAAAAGCCTACCGCAGTTGCAGCTAAACCTGCAGCAAAGAAAAACGTTCGTGGTATCAAGAACGCATTTTATGTAATTCTTGCTTGCTTTGTTGTGGCAATCTGTTTGTTCCTTTTTGTGTTCGGACACCCCAGCCACTTTAACCTCATTGGCGATAATATTGCCACTGATCCGGAAACTGGCAAACAAATTTACGACTTCATGTCAATGGCATTCGCTCCTACTGCAAGTGAAGTAGAAGTAGCTCAAGGTGCTGTTAATGTAACAGGCGGACACCCCACTGACCTTGTTGGTACAGTTTACATGGGTGGTTTTATCGTGCCTATTCTTCAAACCCTGTTCCTCGTTGTTATCGTTCTTTCAGTAGAGCGTTACATCGCATTGAGCGGTGCTAAGGGTACCGGTAACATCACCAAGTTTGTCGCTAATATCAAATTGGATCTCGCCAAGAACGATATTGCTGCCGCTCAGGCTCGTTGCGCTAAACAGCGTGGTACTGTTGCCGCTGTAGTATCTGCTGCTCTTAAGAAGTATGAGGAAATGGACAAGAACACTGTTCTTACTAAAGAGCAAAAAGTTGCAGCTCTTCAGAAAGAAGTGGAAGAGGCTACCGCACTTGAGATGCCTTCACTTCAGCAGAATCTTCCCATCGTGGCAACCCTTACTACTCTTGGTACTCTTGTAGGTCTTCTTGGTACTGTAATCGGTATGATCAAATCATTCCAGGCTCTGTCGGCATCAGGTGCTCCTGATTCAACTCAGCTCTCAGCCGGTATCTCTGAGGCTCTTATCAACACTGCCTTCGGTATCGCAACCGCTGCGTTTGCTGTAATCTCTTACAACTATTATACCAATAAGATCGACGGTATGACTTATGCTATCGATGAAATTGGTTTCTCTATCGTTCAATCGTTTGCAGTTAACCACTAATCCCACGTTTTACACAAATTTAAAAACAATTTAAAACGGTAAAATATGGGAAAAGTAAAAATGAAAAGAAAGAGTACGCGCATCGACATGACCGCGATGAGCGACGTGACTGTTCTTTTGCTTACTTTCTTCATGTTGACCTCAACATTCCTGCAGAAGGAGCCGGCAACGGTAGTTACACCATCGTCGGTATCTGAAATTAAGGTTCCTATGACCAATGTCTCGACCATTCTCGTTTCACCCGAGGGCAATGTGTTTGTAGGCGTTACCGGTGAAGCTGATATGACTATCGCCGATGGTAAATGGGCAACTGACTCGATTCGCAGAACGATATTTGTCAATGCAATCAACAATTATGAGCGCCTGACAAATAAAACAATTCCTATGAGCGCATTCGAGAAACAGCAGGCTACTGAACAGTTTGCAAAGATGAACATGTTTGGCGTACCCTTTGAACGTATCCCCGAATTCTTCAGGTTAAAATCTGAGGATCAGGAAAATTGGCTTGCCGGCAAGGGCCTTGGTAAAGGAGCTCTTGTAAATGTTAAGCCTTCTGATGTAGGTATTCCGTTTACCGATATTCGTTATCAAGATGAAGAAGGTAATGTTAATACTACTAACGAATTCCAGATCTGGATGCGTGCCATTTATAATTCGGGTAACGATAACTTGCAAAACGCTATGCGTAAGGGCGAAGGAATCGCTGTAAAAGCTGACCATTCAACTCGCTATGATGTAGTGCACAGTGTGCTCGATAATCTCCAAACTATCAAGTACAACCGTTTCACCGTCATGACAGCATTGAAAACCAATGAAGACTAATTAATTATGGCAGAAATACAACAAAAAGAATCGGGCGGAAAAAAGAAAAAAGGCGCCCAGAAGAAGATGGACATCCATGTGGACTTTACTCCCATGGTTGACATGAATATGCTTCTGATTTCTTTCTTCATGCTGTGTACTACCATGATTAAGTCTCAGACGCTGAATATTACACTACCATCTAACGATAAGAATCTTGAACAGAAGGACCTTTCTAAAGCTGCTGAATCAGAGGCTGTAACTCTTATTCTTTCCAGCGACTATGATGACAAAGGCACCGTAACCGATAATACCATTTACTATTTCTTTGGCAAGCCTTTTATGGAAGATGCCGATGGTGATGGTTTGCTTGATACCCCCGAAGACCCTTCTCTCGGTGTTCTACATGCTGAGAAGTTTGTGGGTGATGCCGGTGGCGTTCAACAAGGTATTAGATCGATCCTTCATAAGCGTAACGAAGTTGTTTTGGAAAAGATTGACTCACTAAAGAAAGAGTGGCGTCGTCCCGGTAGCGAAATGTCGGATGCTGAATTTGAGGCAAAGGCAAAAGCTATTCGTAATGACTCAACTATTTCTCGTCCCGTTGTAGTGATTAAAGCTACTCCCGAAGCTTCTTGGGAGAGTATTATTTCCACTCTCGACGAGATGCAGATCAATCAGATAACTCGTTATCAAATTAACACCATCAATGATGTTGATTCCACGCTTATTCTCGATTATATTAAGAAACAGCAATCGCAGCGATGATTATCTATATTTTTAACTCTTAATTTTTTAATATTATGGCAAAAGATGTAGATCTTTCATCAAAAGAATGGACCGACATTGTCTTTGAAGGCAAGAATAAGGAGTATGGCGCTTATGTCATGCGAATGAAGTCGGATAGTCGTCATAACCGTGCTGTACTTTATGTGATAGCTGGTGTTGCGATAATCTTGATCACTGCACTTATTTTAAGTGTATTAGCCGCTAAAAAGGCTCTTGCTGATCAAGAGGCTCTTGAACAGTATCGTTTGTCTAACGAACAGGAAGTTATCGAAGCTCAACTTGAAGAGGAAATCGAGGAAGAAATTGAGGATATTCCTGAGCCTGTGCAAGAACAGCAACCTGAAGCTCTTCCAGAAGAAATCTTGAATACAATCAAGAATACCGAGATTGAGATTGTTGCCGATGAAGAGGTTGAGGAACAGATCGTTTCTCAAGAAGAACTTCAGGAGACAACCACTGCCATCGGTGCGACTACCTTCGATCAAGGTACCGACGACTTGAATGTCGTTCGTGAGTACCAGGATGAGGCGATTGTTGAGGAGAAGACTCCGGTTGAGGATAACAAGGTTTTCGAAGCTGTAGAACAGATGCCAACCTTCCCCGGTGGCGAAGCAGAGCTTATGAAATATCTTAGCAAAAACTTGTCTTATCCTACACTTGCTGCTGAACACGGTATTCAAGGAACTGTTTTGTTGCAGTTTGTAGTGCAGAAAGACGGTTCAATCGGAGAAGTTAAAGTAGTACGCTCAAAGGATCCTGATCTTGATAAGGAAGCTGTAAGAGTAGTTAAGGGTATGCCCAAGTTCATTCCGGGCCGTATGAACGGTCAGGCTGTGAATGTATGGTTTACATTGCCCGTACGTTTCAAACTACAGAACTAATTTCTTATAACAATTATAGGGATGGCGGTAAGCGGTAAGCTTATCGCCATCTTTTTTTATCGGTATTTTGCAATTTGTGGTCTTATTATTAACTTTGTAATCAAAGAAAGAGCATTAAGGCGAATGAAAGGAGCAATATTGTTTAGACTTGTGTGTGTCACGTTGTTATGGCTGTTCTTTTGCGGATGGTTGCTTTATCGTTACAACTTGACCGGTACACCAATTAACCTACGAACCCTATTCCCTTTAGTGGCATCGGGTATAATCGTGTTTGTTCCTTTGTATAAAAAGTATTTCAAGAGACAAAGTGGAAAATAGAGCAAATTTAGTCGATTCTCAACGACGATATGATTTGTTGTCACGCATCAATTCGTCGGCCGATTTGAAGCAGTTGCCTATAGAACAATTGCCGCAATTGTGTGATGAAATTCGTCAATTCTTAATCGATAATGTATCGCAAAATCCTGGCCATTTTGCTTCAAGTATGGGGACGGTTGAAATTACTGTAGCACTCCATTACGTATATGATACTCCCTATGACCGTATCGTTTGGGATGTTGGGCATCAAGCTTATGCCCATAAAGTGTTGACTGGTCGGCGTGACCTTTTTTATACTAATCGTAGATTGGGCGGTATCAGTGGTTTCCCGAACCCGAGAGAAAGTGATTATGACACCTTTTCTGCCGGTCATGCCTCAAATTCTATTTCGGCTGCCTTGGGT
>CANOKG010000167.1 GCA_947566655.1 uncultured Muribaculaceae bacterium
ATCGTTGTCAACACCCACAGATATCCCTCTTCGGCATCATGAAGTTCATTAATAACATTTCCCGACAGTGAATTAGGGTTGTCAAACTCATGTCGGAACACTCTGACATTTTTCCCGTCATACCGGTTCAGTCCATCATAAGTTCCCAACCAGAGGAATCCCTGGTCATCCTGAAACATCATTAATATGGAATTATTAGACAATGATTCGATATTTGATGCCCTGAATATATCAAAGGAACCTGCACGCACTCTTTCAGTACCCGCTACAGTTACTACCATTAAAAATATAAGCGTGGCGACTATCGTCTTTAATGATTTAAGACGATATCTCACGCGGGGCTCAGAAGTAATTACAAACGACACTTTCATGATATCCAGTTTTTCTAAAGTCTGATTCATGTCATATACGCAGACTCGGGATCTATAAGCGGCCACATCTTCTTCGGCATGCTTAAAGACGTTATTTATGACTAAACCACGGCTCGAAGAGCATATTTTCCACTCAGTTGACAAATTTAATCATAAAAAACGACACACACAACTAAACTTGGCAAAAATCCCCGAAAACAGACCCGAAGAGCATCTCAACTGCCGCCAAGTGTCAATTTTCAACCATCAGGGCTGAACAACGGCACACACCGACCGTCTGATCTGACCACACGGTCAAATAGTCCTGAAATAGCATTACCAAGACCTGAAACAGAGTATTTGCCTCAACACGAGATGGAAAAGCACAGATTTAATACTCCAAAATGCGACAAAACCGTGACAAAGTGCGAAAATCTCCAAAAAGAATACAAATTGTCAGAAATTAATAATTATATGACACTCCCACGAAATACACTACTAATAATTATATCTAATTTTGAGCACGAAAATATTAACAACACTTAACCCAATTATCACTGAAACCCTACGTATCATGAAAAATCGTAAAGTTTGTTTAACTATTGCGCTGATGCCGTGGCTCACGACATTTTCACAAACTGATGAGAAGACTCTTCTTTTCATCTCCGATTCACATCTTGATACCCAATGGAACTGGGATGTAGTTACTACAATAGACGAATATGTAAAGAACACCCTGTCCGACAATCTCACTCTCCTTGCCAAATATCCTAATTTCCGATTCAATTTTGAAGGCGCCATTCGCTACAAGTGGATGAAAGAATATTATCCCACCGAATACGCTCGCCTGCAAGCTTACATCGACGCCGGTCGCTGGAATATCTCAGGATGTGCGGTCGACGCCAACGATGTCATGGTTTCATCGGCCGAATCAATCATGCGCAACTGGCTATACGGCTCGGTTTACTTCAAAAACGAGTTTGGAGTTCGTGGTGGACATGATATCATGCTTCCCGACTGTTTCGGATTCCCTTATACATTACCATCGCTTGCCGCCCACTGCGGTATGACCGGATTCCATACAGCAAAACTCGGCTGGGGTTCGGCTGTATACAATTCTCTCCCACCCTTCGGAATATGGCAAGGTGTCGACGGCTCGCAAATCTTTGCAGTCTACAAACCCCACGCCTACGATTCTCACGAAGAATATAACAAGGATATGGCCAATGACGCCGACATGGAGCGCATCATAGCCGAGAACCTTAGCAAATATGGCTGTCCGGTAGAGATACGTTACGTCGGACCGCGCAGCGACCATGGAGGCGCTCTCCAGGACCGTGCGGGCAGCGACGGTGAAAACACTCCCTACTGGCTTAACTACAGTGTATCGTCCAACGGACCCGTTAAGGTAAAACTTGCTACCCCCGACGAGGTATTTGATTTTCTTGCACAACACAAGAATGATAAATACATGGTTCACAACGATGAACTCCCAATGCGTGTGCATGGTGTCGGCGCTTACACATCTCAAGCGGTGTTAAAACGCTGGAACCGTCGTAACGAACTCTTGGCCGACGCCGCCGAGAAAGCATCGGTAGCCTCTGAGTGGCTCGGTAAAGCTGAATATCCGACTCAGGAACTTCGCAATGCCTGGATGAACAATCTATGGCAGGCACACCATGACGGTATCACCGGAACATCAATTCCCAAAGCTTATATCTACTCTCAAAATGAATATGCGATTGCCAACAAGACATTTGGCGATGCATTTGCCAATGCCGCGGGCGCTCTTATTACAACGCTCGACACCCGGGTTGAAGGTACTCCAATAGTTTTATATAATCCCCTTTCGTTTGATCGTGTCGATGTAGCTCAGGTCAACATCAACTGCAGCTCCTCTATTAAAGATGTGAAGGTCTTCGGACCCGACGGAAAAGAAGTGCTCGCTCAAGTGTCGGCCTACGATGAGGCTACATCGACTGCGACGATCGTCTTTGCGGCGACTGTTCCATCTCTCGGTTACGCCGTCTACGATGTTCATCCCGGTGAAAAATGCACACTATCATCAAATCTCACACTCGACAAAGACGCAAAACAGATCTCAAACGGCATTTACCGCTACTCAATCGACTCCAAAGGCGACTGCAACATCTATGACCTCGCTAACAAACGCCTGATCATGGGATATCCATCTTTGGTAATGCTCGATGACACATCCGATGCGTGGCCCGGATGGGAGATTACCTACAACACGGTTATAGGTAATCCGATAGCGACAGTCGACGAGAACGTTGACATACAGATCGCCGAAGATGGTCCACTGCGCAAGTCATTCCGCGTTACCCGTTCCAAGAATGGAAGTTCCTTTATACATTATATAATAGTAAATGCTCTCAATGATCGCGTTGACATGATCAACGAGGTTGACTGGAATTCACGTAACACCTTGCTCAAACTGAATCTCTCATTGCGTTCAGGTGTGTCTGAAGCTACATACGATCTATCGTTGGGCACTATCAAGCGCGGTGTCAGAAATTCCGACCATTATGAGATGCAGGGCCACCAATGGGCCGACATGGCAAACTCCTACGGTGACGGTGTCTCGGTAATCAACGACTGCAAATATGGCTGGGATATGCCCAAAGCGGGTACTATTCGCCTATCACTTATCCACACACCACGCGCCAAAAATTATTCTCATCAACAGTTGCAGGACTTGGGCGACCATCATTTCACAGTCGCCTTCTTCCCTCACCGCGGACAGTGGGGCGCTGAAACACAGCAGCACGCTGCAATGGTCAATCAGCCTTTGATGGCCTTTGAAGCGCCAAAACACGAAGGTGCGATGGGAAAAAGCTTCTCATTCGCAAGCCTTAACACCAATGAGGTGGCTATCAAGGCTCTGAAAAAAGCCGAACTTAGCGATGAATACATCGTGCGTGTTTACGAACTCACAGGCAACAACCACAACGATGTCAAAATAGAATTCCCCGCAGCCATAACAAGTGTGCGTGAGGTCAACGGCCTGGAAGAAGAACTTCCCGATGCAGCTCAAGTGGCAACCGACGGTGCTACCATGACTTTTGCTCTCAACAGCTACCAGCCTAAGACTTTCGCTGTTACCCTCGCTGCTCCCGGAAAACAGGTTGAAGCCTCACTCCCCACGTCGACCCATGTAGCTCTCGACTACGACACCGACATGATGAGTGGCCACGAGGCTATCAAGGACGTCACCACCGGCATAACCAAAGCGTTCCCTGCCGAACTCCTTAGCGATCAGATTGTGGTCGATGACATCAGCTTCGCTATCGGCAGCCGCGCAAAAGGTGATAAAAATGCTCTCAGCTGTCATGGTCAGACTATCACTCTCGACCGTAGTGAGGCATCAAAACTCTATATCCTTGCTCTCTCTACCGAAGATAAAGGCAGCGAGGCATCGTTCAAGTTGGGCGATGAGACCCTGACATTCAATGTACCCTATTACGGTGGCTACGTTGGACAAGCCAAGACCGCCTTCAACTTCGGCGCCGAGTACCGTCGCGACGAGGTAGCATTCACAGCCACCCACAGCCACAATATCACCAAGGGCAAGGACGAGACTTTCTCTTTCCTGTATATGTATCTCTATAGACTCCCTCTCCCCGATGGTGTTGACGAGATAACATTACCCGATGCCAAAGGTCTATATATTATGGCAGCAACACTAAGCGATAACGACCACGATGACGCGCGCGTTGCTTCCGAACTATATACCTATCCCGCCGCCGATTATTTCAACAACAGTGTCGATTTCGCTTCGGGCCGACTTATTCCCGACAATATAAGCGCCAACAGCTACACCAACTCGAGCGAGGCACCCGCTTTTGCCAATGACGGCGAGATCAGCTCCAAATGGTGCTCTACATCGGCCAACTCTTGGCTCGAATACCGTTTCAACGAAGATGTTGTTGTAAACCGTTGGGCCCTGCTCAACGCAGCCATCGAGAGCACCGGCATGGTGACACGCGATTTCATAGTGCAATACCACGACGGTAGCGCATGGAAAGAGATCACTGCCGTTACCGACAACTCCGACAACTACCTGTCGGTCGACATTAATCCTGTTACAGCCCGCCGCTTCCGCCTTCAGGTTAAAGCCGGCGAACAGAACGGTGGCAACACCGCCCGCATATATGAGTTTGCACTCTACGGCCACGCTAAAGACCAATCGGGCATTGAAAATGTCTACTTCAACGGCGACGGTAACGTTATCGAGCTTCTCGGCATCACGCCCAATCCATTCAATGGTGAAGGTACGGTCAGCTACCGGTTGCCCGAAGGAACAACACGACTCTCTCTCGATCTCTACGACATGTCGGGCCGCAAGCTCCAACGCATCGCTCTTCCCGACAATGGCGGGACCCCGGGTGACTACACCCATCCGATCAGTCTCAGCCTTAGCAAGGGACTCTACCTATACAGGATCACCGGCTCTCATGCCCGATCAGCGATAAACTCAGAAACAAAGAGATTATTAATCCTATAAACAAAACCACATTATTAACCAAAAACTTTTTAGACATGTTAAAGCATTTACGTTTTAAAAGTTTAGCGGTATTGGCAGCTGCCTTTGCCGCTTCAATGGGAGCTTATGCCGCGACGCCCATCAGTGACGCCGCCGGCTTGGCAGCCATTGGAAACGATCCCGCCGGTGAGTACGAACTCACCGCCGACATTACTTTGACAGGTGAATGGCTACCTATCGGTAACAACGATAACCCATTCACAGGTACATTTGATGGTAAAGGCCACACCATTTCAGGCCTTACAGTAACCGACAACAGCAACTGGGTAGGTCTCTTCGGTGCTGTTACAGGTACAGTTAAAAACGTAGCTATCGTAGGTGCCAACATCTACGGTAACGAGCATGTAGGTATCGTAGCCGGTCGCGTTAGAGGCGGTGGCTTGATCGACAACGTATTCACTTCAGGTTACATCAATGGTCGTGACCACGCAGGCGGTATCGTAGGTGACGCCGGTGAAACTGACCAAACCGCTACCGTCAGC
>CANOKG010000168.1 GCA_947566655.1 uncultured Muribaculaceae bacterium
TCACTCATTCTTTAATATAACTATTTTTTGTGTGTTAAATTCAAACATACTCTTAGAACAAGCAGCAATATGGCACGCAACAGCGATGTGGCTATGTAGAACACAGCGGCAATCACTACCACAAATCCCAGCTGACTGAACAGCTCGATGGCCGGACGGTCGTAAGTCACAACGGCATAGACATTGACAAAAAAAGCTACAAGGAAACATCCTATGATCCATGCCAATTCGCGCTTCACTACTCGACCTGTTATTGTTATATCTTTCATTGGGCGCTCAATTAAAATTTCATATATGGTATCTTGTATTCATCGGGGAAGTCGATAGTGGTACCCTCTTCTATAGCCTTGTTGCCAAGCAGACAAAGGGCAGTGGCGCTATAGGCCTCCTCAACCACATTGACTGCACGCTCACCTGTGATGCAGGCCTGGCAGAACGAAGCGAGGATATCCTCACTACCATCGTGATCGGCTCCGATGGTGCTCTGCCCATTGTTTACGTGGGTTACACCGTCGAGAATCGAGTGTGGGATGTAGGCATCGGCAGTCTCGGGACGCCAGCTTGGACCGGCAGCCGGAATCGCCGAGAATACACTCTCCCTCACCGAACTAAGCAACTGCTTGATGCCCGAGCGGGAGTTGTCTTCTTCCAGATAATATAGTCCGGTCGCGAGATTCATAGTACCGCGCGATCCGAGAATCTGGTCTTCCATTCCGTTATACTTGTTTGAGATAAGCGACTCATAGCTGATCGTGCGCCCATCAGAGTATTTATAGACCACATTCACTGTATCGTAAACCTCACGGGCATCATGTTTCCAATGAATTATATCGCCCATACCCATTATCTTTGAAGGCATCTTGCCGGTAACCCATGAACAGACCTCCAACTGGTGGCTGGCCAATTCGGTCATCAATCCGCCCGATGTCTCGCGGTAGAGTCGCCAATTTATAAGACGCTCGAGCGATGGGTCGGGACAATCCCGGCGCCAGTCGGCATTGCGGAACCAATGGCACCGCATCCCCACGACATCACCTATAAGGCCGTCGTTAATCATCTGAACACCACGTATATATTTCTCATCATACATACGCTGCATGCAGTAATACAGAACGTTATCACACTGCTTATAGCGTTCATACACCTCCTTGCACTCGTCGAGAGTGAGCGCCATAGCCTTCTCACAGAACACGTGCTTGCCGGCATCAAGAGCATCGAGTGTGATGCGGGCGTGAGTACCAAGCGGGGTTGCAATTATCACGCCATCGATATCGGGATCATCAAGCAATGCATGGTAATCGGTGTAGGTCTTGGCCTCAGGGAAGAGCTGACTGGCCTCATCGAGATGGGGTTGGTGAATGTCGCAGAGGGCTACTACCTCGGAATGTGGAATAAGTTTGAGATTGTGCAGGTGGTATTGGCCACGCGAACCGGTACCTATCAGGGCAATACGGGCACGCTCGCCTGTAACGGCTGCCTGTTTGTCGGCGCTGCACGAGGCAAGCCACGGGGCTGTCGATAGCACGGCTGCACTACCCGCTAAGACGCCCAATGAACGCATGAACGAGCGGCGACTTGGATCGGTCATATTATCTAATCTATTTATCATCAGTTATATACAAATTCATTATATACATTTTCAAATTGGGGCAATATCTCGCGGCGAAGTTGCTCATCGGCCACAAGCCATGTAGTGCTCAATACCTCGGCCACCAACGCTTCGCGAGCCACTATGGCCGAAAGGCGGTTGCCGCTGACTATGCGGCCTGTGGCAGGGTTCACGATATGCCCGTTGTAGGCCGGTGTATTGCCCGATGTCGACAACGATGCATCGCGCAGACTGAATGTGGCAAGCACTCGCCGTGAGTAGGGATCGGTTACCGATACCGGCCACCCTTTGCCTGCAGGGTGAGAGCCTATCCCCATTATCGAGGAGCCTCCGAAGTCGATGAACGCATCGGTCACTCCCCCACTCTTGAGCACAGCCATCATGTCATCGACAGCGCGGCCTTTAAGGTATCCACCAAGGTCTATCGTCAATCCTGACGCAGGTACAACCAACTCAACCGGCGAGCGGAACTCAACGGCAGAACAGCTGCCGAGGGTCACATCAAAACAGCCTCGTGTGGGCTGCCTGAAGCCTATGGCCTCAGTGAGCAATTGCCCGAATAACGGCGACACAGTCACGATCGACAGAGGCTCGGCACGGTTCACGGCCGTTGTTTCACTATCGGCCTTGAACTTTGAGCCGACTGCTTCAAGCTGTTCGAGTCGCTCGCGGCACTGCTGCCACAGCAAATCGCCTTTGGCGCGATCTATACCGAGAATCACCATGTCGAGCCGTGTGCCCATCACTTCGGTTGCCGAAGCGTGAAACATTGAGTTCTCGTGATAATAATCGGTACTGGCCTTCATCAATTCAATTATCTTTTGACCGGGCGATCTCTACCGCACCGGTTGTCATATAATATTTGGCTAAAGTATTGGTTTTCTCCCACTCAGGCATAGGTTCGCCATCAAGATAGCCCATGAACCTGCGGGTAACACGGTTGAAATGTTCCTCGTGGCCAAGCCTTTGGGCCGGATCTATATCAATGAGTTGCCGGTTGCCATCGGGCGATACCAGGTAGAGCTGCTTCACGAAATCGGTAGTAGCGTCCTGCCTTATCTCGACCGTCCCGTTAGTGCCACTGTAGGTGGCTGTGAAAGTATCACCGGCACCGGGTTCAGCCTCATAGTCCCATTGCACTTCGAGTCTCACCGGCAGACCGTCAATCAGAGCCAGAATGTATCCGTTACTATAGACTTCGACGGGTTCAGCTACTTCCACACCGGTGGAACGCATGAACTGCTCGGGCGACAATACAGTAGACGAGTGACCGGCATCTGTAATCACTATATCAGCGGGCAAGATTGCCTGGTCGGGAAATGCCTGCCACATTATCAAATCGATAAGATGGGTGGTGACATCGGCTATCCCTTCTCCCTGATGTGTTACGTCATAGTACCACGCCGGACGTTGCAATGGCCTACCCGACACTTCCTTATAGAAATGGTGAACACTCTTCATCGAGATAGCCACACCGTCATCGTTGGCAACAAAGCTACCGAATCTCTCGGGATCGTTGATAATCTCGCGGGTGACAATGTTAAGAGTATCATATCGCTCGGTCATCAGCTCGTAAATCACGAGCGAATCGCGCCCGGCCGTCTCAAAGGCCTCGGCGAGTTTACAGTATCCCTCACGGTCTATAGCCATAGGCTTATCGGCCAAGATGTTCTTGCCCGAGCGTGCAGCGGCCAATATATAGTCGGGCTTGTCGTGATTGTCACCTGCAAGCACCACTATGTCGGCTTCTTTGTCTGAAGCCAAATTGTCGAGAAAGCGGGCTGACGAGTCGACCTTGAGCACCCAGCGTGTAGGATTCTCTTCACGCGAATTATAGCTATCGATCAGTGCTCGGTAGGATTCAAATTCAGCACCGGCCGGGGCATAGACACTGATTGTATCGCTCACACCGGCCAAAGGCGATTTGGTGACCAATGCGGCATGGAAATGTCCGGGATTAATCACTGCCAAGCGGTGCTCCCGTTTCTCATTTTCACCGTTGCCGGTAGTACAGGCCGTAATCATCAACAACAGAGCCGAAGTCAACAGAACACCTTTCATTTCCCGGCACGTTTAGCAAGAAGTGTCCCGGCCTCATCGTTTCCCTGTGACATGGCCTCTTCAATGGTTACTATTGCGCCACCGCGTTCACGGCTAAGATTTGACGCTCTCATGAAAGCGAAAATCTCGATTGTCTCCTCGGGACTTACCGGTGCCACTCCAGTCTTGAAGTAGTCAAGTATCTGGTTCAGAAGCACCTTGTAACCGGCATATCCGCCGGCTTGTACCGCACCATCGGGGGTGAAAGCAGTGCCGCCATAGATCGCCGGACCGCTCACGATACCGCGGAAGGTACCTACCCTGCCATCGGCCCACTTGCCTACAACCACATCGGCCTGGTCGGGCGAACTCATGCGGTTCACTTCAACACATCCGGGCCCCATAAGTGTGTACAGGGTCTCTACACCGTGAATGCCATAGAAACCGAAATCGGGGTGAGTGGACTCAACCTTGTGGGGAGAGTAGCAGTCGGCACCGAGTATGGGGCCATGCTTACCCTCCCTGAGTTCAACATTGACGGGAGAGAATCGCAGAGCCGATGAAGAGAAAATCGGAGCACCATACTCCTTTGCCACATTATATATTGCGATAGCTTCGCCCAAAGTAGCTCCAAGAGGTTTGTCTATATAACATATCTTACCCGAGCGGAAAACCTCCTCGGCCTGTTCCAAATGCAGGCGGCCATCGTTGGTTTCAAGCAACACACAATCGACCATGTCGAGCAATTCGGCTATCGATTCAGTGATTTTCACACCATGTTTCTTTACTTCCTCAATGTAACCGGGAATACGATTATAGCTCGATTCTATTGTTTTGGAGCCATATGGATAAGCCGCAACGACCTCAAAATCGCGCACATAAGGATCTGACATATCATCACCGTTGAGCAGTTCAGTGAAAGCGGTAGAGTGGGAAGTGTCGAGTCCGATGATACCGATTTTCATAACATCGCCGGCCCAGGCGCCAACAACCATCGAACAAGCACAAATCAGAGAAAAAAACTTTTTCATAAAAGCGAGAGAGTAAAATATAATGTTTAAGGTGAAAAAAAGTGTTTAATTTTTTAACAATCAAGTGCAAATATAGCCAAATAAAACAGGCCGGACAAAAATCAACCCTTATATTTTCAAAAAAAACATTAAATACCCAATTTGTGGAAGGAGGAGGATACCAAAAGACAAAAGCAACAGAATTAATTTTTTCTTTTGTTCCTTATGACCTTTCTGTCCTTTTGTATCCCTTTCACCCAGCTCCAAAGCTCTAAAATTCTTTTGTTCCTTATGACTTTTTGTCCTTTTGTATCCATTTCACCAAGCTCCAAAGCCCAAAAGACTTTTGTCTCTTTTGACATTTCTGTCCTTTTGTATCACCCCTCACCAATAGACAAAGCCGCACAAGAAACCATCGTTGGCTTCTTATGCGGCTTCTAAATGAACAATTTTGCCTCTACCGACCTTACTTAATGCTTAATTCTTTGCAGAGCAAAGCGACCGGAGGTCGATGACTTTGCAGAGCAAAGCGGCAAAGCCGATGACCTCACTCCTAATTCCTAATTCCTAATTCCTAATTCTCCTCAGTCTCTGCGGAAGATGTCGCGGGTGTAGACTTTAGCTGAGACATCGTCCAGGCAGGCGTCGTAGCGGTTGGCCACGATGGCCTGTGACTGAG
>CANOKG010000169.1 GCA_947566655.1 uncultured Muribaculaceae bacterium
GAAGAAATGATCAAAGACCTCAACAATCACTTCATGGGAGAATGTACCGAAGTTGGTATGTACCTCGCCATGTCACGTCAAGCCGATCGCGAAGGATACCCTGAAATCGCTGAGGCATTCAAGCGCTACGCTTGGGAAGAGGCCGAGCATGCTTCTAAGTTTGCCGAGCTTCTCGGTGACATGGTATGGAACACCAAGACTAACGTTGAAAAGCGCATGATGGCTGAAGCCGGTGCCAACGAAGACAAGATGCGTATTGCACGTCGCGCTAAAGAACTCGGTCTTGACGCAATCCATGACACTGTTCACGAAATGGCAAAAGACGAGGCTCGTCACGGACGTGGATTCCTTGGTCTGTTCAACCGTTTCTTCAAAGACCAGAAGTAATCAGGATTAAAATTCCACAACAACTATCACAAGCCTGAACATCGATGCGATGCTCAGGCTTTTTTGCGCTAATAAAAAAAAAGAAAAAGCACGAAAAGAGCTAAAGCTGTTTGTTAAGTATCACTATATTTCGTAACTTTGCATGGTTTCTCGATAGAATGTTGATGAAACCACTTAATAAAAGTAACTTAACCAACCTCCTATCGCGTATGCTTCATGCACGTAAAGCCGCCCTGATACTTGAGGATGGCACCCGATTTGAAGGCCTTTCTTTTGGCTACGATGCCTCGACAGCCGGCGAGGTAGTTTTCAACACCGCCATGACCGGATATCCCGAGAGTCTTACCGACCCCTCTTACGAAGGCCAGATCTTAGTCACCACCTATCCTATTCTTGGTAACTATGGTGTTCCTCCTCGTCGAGAAAAAGACGATGTAAGTGAATTCTATGAAAGCGACCACATTCATGCCCGCGCTATTGTGGCTCAGGACTATTCATGGGAACACAGCCACTGGCAGGCCGACCGCTCACTCAGCCAATGGCTTAATGAGGAAAAAATTCCCGGATTATATGGTATTGATACCAGAGCATTGACTAAGCATCTTCGCGATAAAGGTTCCATGCTTGGCAAAATCGTTATCGAGGGAGCTGATGATGTAGATTTCTACAACCCCAATCTTGAGAACCTCGTTGCCAAAACAAGTTGCAAGGAAGTTGAAATTCATGGTAATGGCGACAAAACAGTGGTTCTCGTTGACTGCGGTACAAAGCACAACATAATTCGTTGTCTCACTCGTCGCAACGTCAAAGTCATCAGAGTCCCGTGGGACTACGACTTCATGACAATACCTTATGATGGATTGTTCATTTCCAATGGTCCCGGAAATCCAGACATGGCACAAGAGACAATCAAAAACATACGTCGCGCCATCGAACTTGGAAAACCTATATGTGGAATATGCATGGGCAATCAATTGCTGTCACTCGCAGCTGGAGCCAAGACATATAAACTCAAATATGGACACCGAAGCCACAACCAGCCCGTGCGCCGAGTTGGCTCAAACGTTTGCTATGTAACATCCCAGAATCATGGATATGCTGTAGACCAATCGACACTGCCCGAGGATTGGGAACCATTATTCATCAACATGAACGATGGCACCAACGAGGGTATACGCCACAAGTCCAAACCATTCTTCTCGGCACAGTTCCACCCCGAAGCTTCAAGTGGACCAAAAGACACCGAGTTCATTTTCGACGAATTCATAGCCCTTCTTTAAATATTTAGACCAAGTCATGACTACAACTGTTACTAATCGCAACGAGAAAGTAAAAAAAGTATTACTGTTAGGTAGCGGAGCGCTCAAGATTGGCGAGGCCGGTGAATTTGACTACTCCGGTTCACAGGCTCTCAAGGCTATGAAAGAGGAAGGTATCACAACCGTCCTTATCAACCCCAATATCGCTACAGTACAAACATCTGAAGGTTTTGCCGACAAAATCTACTTTCTGCCTGTAACGCCCTACTTTGTTGAAAAAGTTATAGAAAAAGAACGTCCCGATGGCATTCTTCTCGCTTTTGGCGGACAAACAGCCCTGAACTGCGGAGTTCAACTCTACCTTAACGGGATCCTTTCAAAATATAATGTTGAAGTTCTTGGAACTCCGGTTCAAGCAATCATGGATACCGAAGACCGTGAGCTCTTTGTCAAGAAACTCGATGAAATTAATGTAAAGACAATCAAAAGCGAAGCTGTCAACACTATTGACGATGCTTTGGTTGCAGCCAGGAAACTCGGCTATCCGGTAATCGTTCGCGCCGCTTATGCTTTAGGCGGTCTCGGTTCGGGCTTCTGTGACAACGAGCAGGAACTCGTTACCTTGGTAGAGAAAGCATTGTCATTCTCTCCACAGGTGTTGGTCGAAAAATCGCTTAAAGGATGGAAAGAAGTTGAATATGAAGTAGTTCGCGACCGATTCGACAACTGCATAACCGTCTGCAACATGGAGAACTTCGACCCCCTCGGTATCCACACCGGTGAAAGTATCGTAGTCGCTCCATCACAAACATTGTCAAACGAAGACTACCATTACCTTCGCAAACTTGCCATCAAGATCATACGTCACGTAGGCATCGTGGGTGAATGTAACGTACAATATGCTTTTGACCCACAGTCAATGGACTACCGCGTCATAGAAGTTAACGCCCGTCACAGCCGCTCTTCTGCTTTGTCCTCGAAAGCAACCGGATATCCCTTGGCATTTGTCGCAGCTAAACTTGGTTTAGGATATGGACTCTTTGACCTCAAAAACTCAGTAACCAAGGAAACTTCAGCTTTCTTCGAACCGGCTCTCGACTACATCGTGTGCAAGATACCCCGCTGGGATCTTGGAAAATTCCATGGAGTACGCCGCGAGATCGGATCATCGATGAAATCGGTAGGTGAAGTTATGGCTATAGGTCGCACATTTGAAGAAGTCATTCAAAAAGGCCTTAGAATGATAGGTCAGGGAATGCACGGCTTTGTAGGCAATAAGGAGCTCAATGTCAGCGACATCGATCACGCACTTAAAGAACCTACCGACAAACGCATATTCATAATATCGCAAGCCATGCAAGCCGGCTACACCGTAGACCGAATCCACGAATTAACCAAGATCGATAAGTGGTTCCTGCATCGTCTCCACAACATCATAGCAACACAAAACGAGCTTGCACAGAGCGACAGTATAGAGGATGTAAAACCTGAACTGCTTCGCCTTGCAAAGCAACAAGGTTTCAGCGACTTCCAGGTCGCACGCTCTGTATTCAAGGACGATATGTCTAACGCCGAGGCACGTAATCTTGAAGTGCGTGCACGCCGCAAGTCTCTTGGCATCCTGCCTGTAGTAAAACAGATCGACACATTGGCCGCTGAATATCCGGCTATGACTAACTACCTGTACCTTACCTACAACGGTAGTACCAACGACATATCCTATCTCCATGACCACAGGTCAATCGTAGTACTCGGATCAGGTGCTTACCGCATAGGTAGCTCGGTAGAGTTTGACTGGTGCTCGGTAAACGCCTTATTGACAGTTAAGAAAGAAGGTTGGCGATCAGTTATGATCAACTACAATCCGGAAACCGTATCGACCGACTACGACATGTGTGATCGACTATACTTCGATGAGCTCACATTCGAGCGCGTAATGGATATTCTCGACCTGGAGCAACCTTACGGTACAATCCTGTCGGTTGGTGGACAAATTCCCAATAACCTTGCAACCCGTCTCGATGAGCAAGGAATCAATATTCTAGGCACACAAGCTCGCTGGATTGACAATGCCGAAGACCGCCACAAATTCTCGGCCATGCTTGATAACTTAGGCATCGACCAACCCCGCTGGCGCGAGCTGACCGATATGGCCGACATCTATCGATTCATTGACGAAGTTGGTTTCCCGGTACTCGTGCGCCCAAGCTATGTGCTGTCGGGTGCTGCAATGAATGTCTGCTCCAACACCGAGGAACTTGAACGCTTCCTTAAGTTGGCAGCCAACGTATCAAAGAAACACCCGGTAGTCGTGAGCGAATTCATTCAGAATGCCAAAGAGATTGAAATGGATGCCGTGGCACAGGATGGCGAGATTAAAGCATATGCCATTAGCGAACACATCGAGTTTGCCGGCGTTCACTCGGGCGATGCCACAATACAGTTTCCACCACAAAAACTGTATGTGGAGACCATGCGTCGAATCAAGAAGGTATCTTCCCAAATTGCTGCCGCTCTACACATTTCAGGACCATTCAACATTCAGTTCCTGGCTAAAGACAACGACATCAAAGTTATCGAATGCAACCTACGAGCTTCCCGAAGCTTTCCATTTGTTTCAAAGGTACTGAAAATCAACTTTATTGATCTCGCCACTCGTATTATGCTTGGAATCCCTGTGGATCGACCTGCAAAAAGTGCTTTTGATCTTGACTATGTAGGCATCAAAGCATCGCAGTTCAGTTTCTCTCGACTACAGGGTGCCGACCCCGTACTCGGCGTCGATATGTCGTCGACCGGTGAGGTTGGTTGCATAGGAGACGACACCAGTGAGGCTATTCTTAAATCGATGTTATCGGTAGGCTACCAGATACCAAAGCGCTCGGTTCTGCTCAGTACCGGTGGTGCCAAACAAAAGGCCGACCTACTCGATGCAGCCCACCGCCTACATAACAATGGCTTCACAATCTATGCTACCGGTGGCACACACCAGTTCCTTAGTGATAACGGCATACCCTCGATACAGGTCTACTGGCCGAGCCAGCCCGATCGCCATCCACAGGCAATAGACCTATTACACGATCACCTTATCGACCTCGTTGTGAACATTCCAAAAAATCTTACATCAACCGAACTTAGCAACGGCTACAAAATTCGCCGCGCAGCTATCGACCTGAACGTTCCACTCATAACCAATGCCCGACTCGCATCGGCTTTCATTCGCGCGTTCACCACCCTGGCGATAGACGATATAGAAATCAAATCGTGGGACGAATACTAAACAGCGCCCACTTATAAACATCTCTCCAATGGCAAAGCACAATACCCTGGGTAAATGGGGCGAGAATATAGCTCGCGACTTCCTTATTACCCAGGGTTATGTTATTGTCACAACCAATTGGCGCCTCGGGCACTATGAAATCGACATTATAGCCACGAAAGGAAATCGAATGATATTTGTCGAAGTAAAAACACGCACGAGCCAAGACTATGACCCTCTCGAAGCGATTGACAACCGCAAGAAAAATCACATAATACGTTCGGCCAATATCTACCTGCAGGAATTGGAATTTCCCTACGAAGCCCAATATGACATAGTCACTATAGTCGGCGACCAACACAACTACCACCTCGAACACATACCCGATGCATTCCTGCCATCGGTAATCACAAGACGATAATAATCCTATAA
>CANOKG010000170.1 GCA_947566655.1 uncultured Muribaculaceae bacterium
TGTTTTATGGCAGATCGTTAAAACAGTATTTTCCTGAGAGAAGATTGATGGCGTATATATTTAAACATTCGAGATATGATTCTTTAATTAAGATATATGCAAGTGACCTGAAGCAGAGGAATGTTATTTGGATTCCTTTTGCTGTCTATAGAATGGTGTCCTTTAAATTAGATTCATTAGTACGAAAACACTACTGCAATAAAATTCTTAAACATTTATATAATAAATAATGAAAGTCTCAATATTGACATATCACTGGGAAGACAATTATGGGGCTACTCTACAAGCCTATGCCACCTATCGTATCATAAATGAATTGGGACATAATGCCGAATTTATTGATTTAAGGTTGCCATACAATCCATCTATAAAACAGCGGTTGATTTTCGGATTAAAGCATTTTCGTTTTAACTGTTTCAGAAATAAATACTTTACCAAAAGAACTCACAAAACATATTTTACAGTTGACGAATTAAAAAAGAATCCTCCCGAAAGTGATTGTTACATTGTTGGCAGTGACCAGACATGGAATCCTCTGATTGCTAAAAGTCTTCTGCCTGCATTTTTTCTTACATTTGGGTCTAAGGATATAAAACGTATAAGTTATGCTACAAGCATTGGCCTTAACGAGTGGGAGAAGTCAGGGTATATTTCTAATAATGAGATTATAGCGGCGTTAGACCAATTCGACAAAATATTGCTTCGTGAAGATTCTGCAATAAGTATATGCAAAAAAATTTTTAAGCACGAGGCTGAACAGGTTATAGATCCAGTTCTGCTTTTCAGTTCATATCCGGAGTTCACTGGTGAATTGACTCCATCTAATGAAATTGTAGTATACAAACTTATTGATGATGCTGGATTTTATCAAAAGGCTAAGTGCATTGCAAATAAGTTGGGATATCCGATACGATCTATTGGTAGTGTTAGACGACCCAAGGGGTTTAGGGCTTCTTATCCAGAAAAAGTAGAAAAATGGGTTTCGCGAATAGCTAATGCATCATATGTTTTAACTGATTCATTTCACGGGACTGTAATATCATTGCTTTACCATCGACCATTTGTTATTTGTGTCGGGGATCCGAAACGAGTAACGCGGATTCAGTCACTCCTTTCTCAAGTAGGATTGGAACACAGGATATTATCTTCAAATGATAGCTTTGATGATTTCATGAAAATTATTTACCAACCTATTGATTGGGGTTTAGTTGACAGGAAACTTTATGAGTTACGAAACAAATCGATCTCTCTTCTTGAGACTTCGCTAAGTTGATTTGATGAGTTGAAGTGTATGCAACGTGGCCTCTGTTGAAATAATGTGATTAAAAAATTATTATAGCAATGGACGAAAAGAACATTCGCGTACTGATGGTTTGCACTGTGCCTACCGGTAAAAGTGGCATTCCAAATGTTATTTTTAATCTGATGGAGAGTATGAACAAGGACCGATTGTCTTTGGGATACGTCTCTATAAATAAACCCGATGAATTTTACTGTGCACGTTTAAAAAATATTGGAGCCAATCTTCATTATATAGAACGTAAACTTTCAAATCCATTAGCTTATGTATTGAGTCTGGCAAAAGTAGCTAAGAACTATGATATTATACATGTGCATGGTAACAGCGCTACAATGGTTCTGGAAATGATTGCTGCTAAAATTGCAGGTATAAAGGTGCGCATATGTCATTGCCATAGTACTACCTGTTCTAAAAAAACAATTGATAAGTATTCAAGATGGTTATTCTATTTATTGTGTAATGGGAGATTGGCTTGTGGTAAAGAAGCTGGAAAGTGGTTGTATCGCAATCGCACTTTTAGAGTGGTTAATAATGCCATAAGTACAGCCAATAATCAGTTTGATAGTAACAAAAGACTGTCTATTAGATCTAAATTAGGACTTACCGAGAAAGATTTCTTAATAGGTCATATAGGAAATTTTGTTGAGGCCAAAAATCATAAATTTTTAATCAAGGTATTCAGCGAACTTCTCAAATCGAGACCGGATACAAAATTGATACTGCTTGGTGATGGGCAATTAATGGAGGAATCAATCAAATATATTGCAGAAAAAGGTGTTAAAGAGCACGTAATTATAACTGGAAGTGTTCCATCTCCTTCCGATTATATGCAAGCTATGGATATGGTCGTTATGCCATCGATATATGAAGGATTACCTCTTACATTGGTTGAGGAACAAGCCAATGGATTGTCGATATTGGCTTCTGATGTGATAACACCCGATGCCAATATGGCGGGATTGATAACATATAAGTCGCTTGATGAGGGTGTTATTGCATGGTCTGAGAAGATATCAGAGATGATTAGTGAAGTTAAACATAATACAGAGACAAGCGAGTTGGCTATCGGAAGAATCAAAGATGCCGGGTATGATATAACAGTAGTTGCTCAGCAGCTTAAAGCATTTTATCTCAAACAATATAATATCTTGAATCAAAGATAATAGTAAGCATCCAAAAATGCCGTGTTGCCAGGCGTTGAGGTAAAACCGGACTTTGCGGTTGGATAAAAAATTCGATACCTTTGCGATTGAATTAGTAAACTGCAATTTACGATGAGAAATCTCTTTCCTGTGGTGTTTGATAATATATATGAGGCTCAGCGTCACATCAGGCAGCTTGAGCAGGATTATATCGTTGCTCAGTCGGCGACGCGGCAATCACCTTTTCCGGGTGGTTTGCCCGATTTTTTCGTGATGGAGGGTGCCAATTGTCCCGACTCCCATTTTATCATGACGCGCCTGCAGTTTACTGATGAGGATGTCAGGTTTTTCAAAATTCTTTCGAAGGAAACGTCCTATCCTTATCTCACTGATTTCAGGCGGTTCTCGCTGAA
The DNA here is from genome assembly GCA_947566655.1 of uncultured Muribaculaceae bacterium. Lineage (GTDB taxonomy): Bacteria > Bacteroidota > Bacteroidia > Bacteroidales > Muribaculaceae > JAAVFS01. Next base: position 2,856 of record CANOKG010000170.1, read on the forward strand.
GCCTAATCTCTATAACAAGAGGTTCCTTTACCGTGGCCAGCGTGAGGATTATGGATCGATTAAGCCTTCGCTGTTCCGCGATGAAAATAAACGGTATTTCCTTGACGATTTGATCAAGGTGCAGGAGTTGCAAGCCCTTATTGCTCAGCATCCGCTTGTTCAGTTGCTCGGTGTCAATGGGTTTGAGATTGGACACTGGGATGTCAAACTTCAATGCAACCTCTATGGCTTAGCTCAGCATTACTACAACAAATCGACAATGGTCGATTTCAGTTCCTCGCTCGATGTCGCTTCGTTTTTTGCTGTAACCAAAAATGTGAACGACCGCTACTATCCGGCCGATCTGGACTCGGGCGATGTAGGGGTGATATATATGCTTGAAATTGACAGCTCACTCGCTTATAACCGCGTGCATGGCTTGGATGTCACTTCGATAGGAAAACAGTTCGGCTTCATGAGGCCTGAGCGTCAGTTGGGATTCCTTGTCGAGGGCTTGACAAATCATGATCTTAGCAAGAGCAACCGCATCACGCCCGTCTACTTTCGTCATAACAGGGCTATAGCCGAGGAGATTTATGCACGCTGGGATGAGGGTAGAAGTATCGCCCCCGAGGACTCATTGGAACGTTATTGGCTCTCATATCGTGATAACCAACAGCCGTTTGAGATATCTAATAAAGCAATAGAACTGAATCTTGCGTTTAATCCCAAAGAAACGTGGGATTCCATAACACGGAAGATACTGGATATAAAAACCGGGGATGGTAAGCCTATGTTCAAGCTGTCGGGCAAAGAGTGGCCCGAGCTGCCACAAAGCATGCTCGACGATTATTATCAGGATATCCTTAACGGGTGGTGGCAGGATCAATTCTGTGCCAACATCCAATTCCCCGAATTTTATATAGGCAGGAAAAAGCGGGAAGCATTTCTGAATTTACCCAACGATGAACGCTACCGAAAAGCGTTTAAAAATTAGGAGAAACAAAAGGACAAAAGTAACAGAAGCAACAAAAGATTTGTCTGTTATCAGTATAGTCCTTTGGGTCTTTTGGGTCCTTTGGGTCCCTCCCTGCGCAAAAGGAAACAAAAAGACAAAAATAACACAAGCTACATAATTAATTTTGTTCCTTATGACCTTATGTCTTTCTGTTTCTCTTTCACCAAGTTCCAAAAGTTCGATAACTGAGCGAGCAAAGAGGTCCAATTTCTCATTCCTAATTTCTGATTTCTAATTTTTTCGTATCTTTGGCTCTGCCTTAGATACTTCCGCTCGGCAATGCTCAAATAAATTTTGCATTGCACTCGACTTATTCGTATCTTTGCCACTAACAATCATGTTTAGTTTGTGAAACGAAAAGATAAAATAATCAGAGAGATATCACGCGTTGCCAAGAAATTGTTTGGTGACGGGGGGGGGCAAGTCTATCTGTACGGGTCACAGGCTCGCAATGACGCAAGCCCACAGTCTGACTGGGATCTTCTTGTTTTGACCGATGACTCTAAAGAAATGGACAGCGATGAAGACCGGTTTGTGAAATTTGCATTCCCTTTTGCCGAAATAGGCTGGAGGCTTGGCGCTCAGATCACCCCCATACACTACACACGCTCAGAATGGGAAGCTCAGCGAAATACCTTATTTTTCATTAACGTTACCTCTGAAGCTATACTGTTATGACATTAACGGCCGACTTACGTAATACAACGATTAGATTGATGCTCGAAAAATCGGCATGCAATATGGAGCAAGCTGTTCATAATGCTACGATGAACTATTGGGATCTCGTGGCCAATCGATTATATTACTCTCTATTTCATGCCGTTAATGCATTGATGTTGGCCGACGGGATACAGACAAAAACACACAAGGGGACATCTTCTGAATTTGGTCGTCACTATGTAATGAAAGGTGTATTTTCGCGCGAAGACGGGATTCTGTACAGCCGATTACAAACAATGAGAGAAAAGGCTGATTATCAAAATGTATTTTCATTAACTGCCGACCAAGGGAATTTACTAATAAGCAAATCGCAAGAATTGCGCCAAAGAATCTGTCAGACTGTTTTAGTTAAAATCTCCAATAGCTAACTATAAATCAGTTGATTTCCGGGTAAATATGTACTGCCTTGGGCGTCCTCGCCCAGGATCCATTCAATGTATTTCCATATTCCCTTATCAATGTTGCTTGGCTGCGGCGGGGACGCTGCAGGTACACACGCTGCTACTGCCAGTCTGTCCGACTTGTCCGATAAGTCCGAGTAGTCTTTTTCTTTCGAGCCATAGTCGGAGGAGCCACCGACTACACACTGCTCACGCCCGACAGGATCGGGTTGTAGTGTAACAAATGTTAAAACAACAATCCAATAAAAATTAACGAAAGCCACCCCCCGATGGCCTTCTAAGAGCCTGTCTGGTTTTAACTCGTATTAAGATCGAGTGTCAATTTTATGCG
>CANOKG010000171.1 GCA_947566655.1 uncultured Muribaculaceae bacterium
GCCTTATCAATGTCGGTATATCTACCTGTCGTGGCATTGAAAGTGACGTCACGGTAAACAGTTTTAAGTTCCCAGAAATCGGCCGACTTGAATGCCTCGATCTCTTTGTGACGTGCCACGATCATAGCGAGGGTAGGGGTTTGTACACGTCCTACCGACAATACATTTCCAGGGGAGGAATATTTCAGCGAATAAAGGCGTGTTGAATTCATTCCAAGTATCCAGTCTCCGATGGCTCGCGACAGTCCCGCATGATACAGATTATTGAAATCAGTTTCGGGTTTGAGCTGTTTGAAACCCTCTCTGATCGATTCATCGGTAAGCGATGAAATCCACAGTCGTTTTACCGGACATTTTATCCCTGCCTTTTGCATAACCCAACGTTGAATAAGCTCTCCCTCCTGCCCGGCGTCACCACAGTTTATCACTTCATCGGCTTCACCTACGAGCTGTTTTATCACGTTAAACTGTTTTTCAATGCCCGAATCAGGTATCAGCTTGATACCAAACTTATCGGGTATCATCGGCAGCGAGCCAAGGCTCCAGCGTTTCCAGCGCTCTGTATAGTCGGCCGGCTCTTTCAGGGTACACAAATGGCCGAAGGTCCATGTCACGCGGTAATCACCACCTTCAAAGAATCCATCGCGTTTCGTATTGGCACCGAGTATAGCCGCTATATCGCGAGCCACACTCGGTTTCTCGGTAATACATACTTTCATTACTTCATATGTAGAGTGTTAATAGCTAACACACTCTTACTTAACGTTTCAATGGCGCTGTGTAAACGCCGTGTACTGTATGGAACTTGATAGAGTCACCCTTGTTGAAACGGGCATGTCGCTCTATATCAACTTCTACAGGCAGTGCACTGTCATCTTCCCATTGGAAATAGCGGCCAAAATCAACACCATCAATATCGGTTGCCTTCACTGTCTTGTTGCCTATCACAGCTGTCACCGAGTCTACTCGTGACGATGTGTGGGGAATCCCCAAAAGCACACAAGCCACTCGCGACACTCCATCACTGTTGGTATTATCTATTTGGTCAACTCTTACAGTCATGGCGTGGCGTGGAGCATGTTTTGTCCCTTGTCCCTGACCCATGACAGTTATCTGTCCCCCGAAAAGGACGATTGCCGATAGTGCAATCAGTATTTTATTCATAGCCTGTATCTTTTCTGTTCAGTATCATTCACCACCAAGACAGGTCTTTGCCTCATTCCACAACTCGTCAAGCTCCCCGAGGGTAACATCCTTGATATTCCTGCCTTGATCTTTTACACGTTGCTCAACATAGTTAAACCGCGAGATGAACTTTTTGTTCGTTCGCTCCAAGGCATTATCAGGATGAATCTTATATAGACGGGCTGCGTTGACAAGACTGAACAGGAGATCACCCATCTCGGCCTCACGTTCATTAGCACTCATCTGAGATACCGCCTCTTCAAATTCACCAACCTCTTCTTTAACCTTGTCCCACACTTGCTCGGGTGTCTCCCAGTCGAAGCCCACGTTGGCCGCCTTCTCCTGGATGCGGTACGCCTTGATGAGCGGAGGTAAAGTTGACGGTACGCCCGACAGGACGGTTTTATTTCCACCTTTTTCTTTCAGTTTTATCTGCTCCCAGTTTAGCTCCACTGCGTGTGCATCTTTAGCTACTACCGATCCGAAGATGTGTGGGTGGCGAAAAATCAACTTCTCGTTCAACGAATTGGCAACTTCCACAATATCAAACTCATTCTTCTCTTCGCCAATCTTGCTGTAGAAAAGAACATGCAACAGAACGTCACCAAGTTCTTTTTTTATGTTTTGCTTGTCATTGGCCAACAAAGCATCGGCCAACTCGTATACTTCTTCAATAGTATTTGGGCGCAGCGACTCGTTGGTTTGCTTTCGATCCCATGGGCACTCGACGCGCAATCTATCGAGCGTATCTATAACACGGCCAAGAGCCTCGATCTTCTCTTGGCGCGTGTGTTCTATTTTATGTTCACTCATGTTTAGCAAATGATTCTAATCCACTGTTTAACCATTCAACAAATTCAGTCACGTTCTCATCATAGCTGCGAGATGGAGCCAACATCTTGCCGGTGGCTCCATTCAGTATCACATAGAACGGTTGGGTGTTGGCACCAAACTTGTGGCGCTGAAGATAACTCCACTTGTCGCCAACGGTCGACAATACTTTATCTTTACCATTCTCATTGACAGTGATAGGCTGGGGGAGAGATGTCTTGTCATCGACCATCAATTTGATTAACACAAAGTTTTCTTTGATCAATTCGCTCACAACGTCGGTATCAAACACGGCTCCTTCCATCTTGCGGCAGTTTACACAACCATAGCCCGAGAAGTCAATAAGCACCGGTCGGTTGTTCTGGGCTGCATAACTCATGCCGGCCTCGTAGTCATCGAACTCCTCAAACTGGCCTCCGGCATAGAGGTTGAAATCCTGGGTATAGAGCGGTGGCACAAAAGCGCTGACACCCTTCAGTGGAGCGCCCCAAAGACCGGGTATCAGATACACCGAGAAACTGAGTGATGCAAGCGACAGGAAGAACCGGCCCACCGAGATGCTCTGTACCTCGCTGTCATGGCTGAATCGTATCTTGCCGAGCAAGTACATTCCCAGCAGGAAGAATATAACTATCCACAACGCGATAAAGATCTCGCGATCAAGGAGTCCCCAACCGTATGCTAAGTCGGCCACCGACAAGAACTTCAGCGATAGAGCCAATTCCAGAAACCCGAGCACTACCTTTACCGAATTAAGCCAACCGCCCGAACGTGGCATCTCTTTCAGCCACGAAGGGAAAATAGCAAACAGTGTGAAAGGTAAAGCCAATGCAACGGCAAAACCGGTCATACCTATGGCCGGTCCGGTTATATTACCCAGTGATACAGCTTCAACGAGCAAGGTACCGATAATTGGTCCGGTGCAGGAGAATGAAACCAAGGCCAACGTAAAGGCCATGAAGAATATACTTATAAGTCCGGTTGTGCGTTCGGCTTTATTATCCATCTTATTGCTCCACTTCGAGGGCAACTTGATATCGAATGCTCCGAAGAATGATACCGCGAAAACAATCAAAAGTAAGAAAAATATGATATTGAATGTAGCGTTGGTCGAGAGCTCGTTCAGCTTGCTTGCTCCAAATGATACCGTAATAAGCAGTCCCAACAGGAGGTAGATCACAATAATCGATACTCCATATATCATGGCATCGCTTATCGACTTGCTCTTGGGCGTACCTTTTTTAAGGAAGAAACTTACGGTCATAGGTATCAACGGCCACACACACGGCGTAAGCAGCGCAACAAGTCCTCCTCCAAATCCCCACACGAAAATCAACCACCACGGCGATGATGAAATAGGCTGAGATTCTCCTGAAGACGACTCTACCGGTTCCCAAAGATCGCTGGTTTTAATATCAGCACCTACAGTTGTAGTCTCTTGTGCAACGGATGTCTTATTTACGTTATTGTCACTTTGACCGGCTTGCACATCATTAACTGCCAAGTGAAAATTATCGGTTGATGGTGCTATACACTGGCTTTCGCTACATGCCTGAAACGACACATGAACATCGATCGAATTATTGCCCGGCTCAACAACTTCAAAATGTTGCAGGAAGTTGACATCCCGGTCCCACCATCCCAACTCGAGGTGGAAGATCATGTCTACACTCACAATCGGTGCTACCGACGGCTCGATTTCACCGGTGAGTTTGATGCCCGGGGTAGTTTCAAACACGATTTCTGTTGGATTCGGTCCTCCATCGGGCAATGTCAGATTGTAAAGATGCCAACCATCTTCAACTTGTGCCGAGAGTTGCACATAACCCTTGTTATCACCCTCCATAACCGTGCGGGCGTTCCACTTGATAGGTTCTACTATCTGTGCCGACAAGCATGTCACGACACTCAAACAGAATAAAAACGACAATATACGCTTCATAAGTTGTTTACTAACTTCATTAAGTGTTTTCTAATACATTTTAGAATACAAATTTACGCCAATTTTTTCAATTAGCCAACTATCCACTTACTTTGAATCAAGCGAAGATTTGTGTTACGATCAAATGAGCCAACGCATCGGCATCATCGGGGGCTTTTTCCAGCTGTCTTATTATAAGATCATCGGGGCCATCGCCCTGATTTCCACGCGCAGGGTTGCCATAAGCATCGGGCTTAAACATGTTGCTGAACAATAGTTTGCTGCACATACCCCATATCTTTGATGCTCTCTGGTACCATTTGTCCCATTGTCCTGCATCGGGGTATAAGGTAACGCGTTTGTCTCTCAGATAGTGTAACGTATTTCGAGGATCGACACGGGCACTCAACGAGGTTTGGAAACCCTCACAACCACCTGTCGCCACCGGAATCCAGGTACAATATTCCCCGCCCGATTTCAAAGCCAAAGCTAGGATAAGAGCCGCTTTCTCGCTTTCTACAAGCCATAATCCACTGTCAGGGTAATCTACCGTGAGATGTATACCCCAATAGCACTGTTTCAGATTATACTCTTGCCTTTGATCACCACATAGCTTGTGGGCCCATTGCATTAGCGGGTGAGGGGCCTTGATCCGTTTCCCATTTTTGGAGTTGTAAGCCATGATTTTGCCTGTGCGCACACGCCCCTCAGGGTCTATCTGCCACCACACAGTCGAGCCACCCCACATTTTGCTTGTACCAACCCAGTAGTCATCGAGAACAATGTCGATATCCTCGCGCGACATTACACCACCAAAGAGTCGATATAACCACTGAACCAATTGATTCTGCTCACGATGAGCCATTGAGCGATAAACCATCTCGTGATCGATTGTCGATATGGGCCGTGGCCGTTGTCGCTGACTGTCATAATGCCGACTGGAGCTCGGTGTCTCTTTTCGTCTCTCTGCAAAGTATTGACGGGGAGGTTTGTGAAAAGAACAATTATCCAGACGGTCACATCTTCCCACACTCGGGTCAAGAGACTGTCCATCTTTGTCAAGATAAAGTACAAATGTGTGCCGTCCACAGGCCGGGCAAATATGTTTACGACTGGAACGGTCAAGGTAATAGGCATAATCCATATTATATAAATATTAAGAGGTTATGGTGTGATTTTGTTTTTTATTCTGTCCCTGAGGTATCTCATTCCCCGGAACAGGGACAAACTGCATTAGATGGAAGAGTATAGAATAGTTTGGATATGATCAGTAATTAGCTGATTTAGTCTGTTTGGATTTAACTAAGATTAAATGCGAAACTAATACTTTAAAATCCTTCATTCGATAATATAATCATTTTAGTGT
>CANOKG010000172.1 GCA_947566655.1 uncultured Muribaculaceae bacterium
ATCTACTGCCTGAGCCGCAAGAAAGTTGAAGAACTTGCAGAAACGCTTACCGTGAACAATATCAAAGCGCTGGCCTATCACGCGGGCATGGATTCAGCTACCCGCTCGGCCAATCAGGACGCTTTTCTACTTGAGAAAATCGATATCATAGTAGCAACTATTGCATTTGGAATGGGTATTGACAAACCCGATGTGAGGTTTGTAATACACTATGACATGCCTAAATCGCTCGAAGGTTACTATCAGGAAACCGGACGCGCCGGACGTGATGGTGGCGAGGGACAATGCATTACCTACTACTCGGCCAAGGATTTGAAAAAGCTGGAGAAATTCATGCAAGGGAAGCCGATAGCCGAACAGGAGATTGGACGACAATTACTTTCTGAGACTGCATCATATGCCGAGTCATCGGTGTGCCGTCGACGATCGTTACTACACTACTTTGGTGAAGCTTATAATGTTGAGAATTGTGGAAACTGTGACAACTGTTTAAATCCTAAAAAACAAGTGGAAGCAAAAGATGACTTGTGTGCAGTCATAGAAACTGTTACTGCTTTAAAAGAGAAATTTAAATCAGACTACGTCATTGACGTTATGTTGGGACACTCCAACCCTACTATTCAGAGTTATGGACATGAAGATCTTGAGGTTTTTGGATGTACTCCAAATCTTGACGACCGTTATCTGAATGCTGTAATCAGACAGGCAATTATAGCCGGATACCTTGACCGCGACATTGAGAATTACGGTTTGATGAAAGTTACAGCCGCAGGCAAAAAATTCCTTAGCAAGCCTGTATCATTCAAGATTGTAGAAGATAACGACTTTGAAGAGGAAGATGAGGTTCAGGTAAAAAGCGGTGCTTCATGTGCTGTTGATCCCGAACTCTATAACATTCTGAAGGATCTGCGTAAGAAAATAGCAAAACGTCTTGATCTACCTCCATATGTTATATTTCAGGATCCATCGCTCGAGGCTATGGCTACTACCTATCCCATCTCGATGGATGAATTACAAAATATTACAGGTGTTGGAGCCGGTAAAGCCAAGCGCTATGGCGAGGAGTTTCTTAAAGTTATAAAGGCTCACGTAGAAGAAAACGAGATTGAACGCCCTGAAGATCTACGCGTGCGCACAGTTCCTAACAAGAGCCGCTTAAAAATATCAATAATTCAAGCTATAGACCGCAAGATTGCACTCGATGAGCTTGCCAATTCCAAAGGTCTTGAATTTGATGAGTTACTTGACGAGGTAGAAGCTATAGTATACTCCGGTACAAAAATTAATATTACCTACTTCTTGAATGAGGTAATGGATGACGATCGCCAAGAAGATATATTTGAGTATTTCAAAGAAAGCGAAAGCGATGATTTGAATGAGGCGATCAAGGAACTGGGCAACGAATACTCGGAAGAGGAGATCAGACTCGTTCGTATCAAATTTCTTTCTGAATTGGGCAACTAACCACTTTGAATACAATGAGCATCGTTGATTACCGTAATGTCGAGATAAATCGAAAGGAACATGCAGTACTACATGACGTCAGTTTTACACTTGAGGCGGGCGAATTTGTTTACCTCATAGGTAGCGTAGGCAGCGGTAAAAGTTCCCTGATGAAATCGCTGTATGCCGAGGTTTCCATCGCGGCAGGCTCGGCCCATGTTCTTGATTTCGATCTTGGACATATCACAGAAAAAGAGATTCCATTTCTGAGACGACGTTTAGGAATTGTATTCCAGGACTTTCAATTGCTAAGCGACCGTAACGTATATGACAATCTACGGTTTGTTCTCGATGCCACGGGATGGAATAATCCCGATAGTATAAATCAACGCATCAACGAAGTGCTTAAAGAAGTCGGTATGGATCATAAATGCTATAAAATGCCCCACGAACTATCGGGTGGAGAACAACAAAGAGTAGTAATCGCACGCGCACTTCTTAATAGTCCGCGTCTCATTATTGCCGACGAACCTACAGGCAATCTCGATCCTACAACGGGTGAACATATAGCACGATTGATGCACTCAATTGCGTCCCAAGGTACTACAGTACTTATGGCAACCCACAATCTTGCTATGGTAGAGCAGTTTCCCGCACGTGTTTTAAGATGTGACCGAGGCAGTGTGTTTGATGATGGCATAGTTTCATATACATAAATATAAACCCAGTTATATTCCAATTAGTATCGATAGTATTAAAGTTATAATTTTCAAAAGAAATGAAAGTATTAAAGTTTGGTGGAACATCAGTTGGATCAGCTCAACGCATTAAAGACGTTGCCAACTTAATTGCCGCGAGAGGCAAAAATATTGTGGTTCTATCGGCCATGTCGGGTACTACAAACTCACTCGTCGAGATTTCAGATTATCTTTACAAACGAAATGTCGAAGGAGCAAAAGAGATTATAAACTCGCTTGAAAACAAATATCGCAGTGTAATCGAGGAACTATACTCGACCGAAGAGTTTAAGCTCTTGGCATGGAACGAAATTCGTGACTGTTTCAACTTTATTCGTTCTTTCAGCAAGGATATTTTCACTCTATTTGAAGAAAAGGAAATATTATCGCGTGGTGAGATAATGTCTGTAGCCTTAATGTATCACTACCTTCGTGAACAACATGTTGATGTAGCTATGTTGCCGGCTCTCGATTTTATGAAAACCGATAAAAATAACGAGCCCGACAATCAATACATAAAACAAAACCTCGAAAAGATGCTAGAGCGTAATGCCGATGCATCACTTTATCTGACACATGGCTACATCTGCCGCAATGCCTATGGTGAAATAGACAACCTGCGCCGTGGAGGAAGCGACCTTACAGCTTCAGTTATAGGTGCTGCCCTGGGGGCTGAGGAGATTGAAATATGGACCGACATTGACGGTATGCACAATAACGATCCTCGATTTGTCGATGGAACTGAACCTGTGGACGAGCTACACTTTGAAGAAGCTGCTGAGCTTGCTTATTTCGGAGCCAAAATTCTTCATCCAACTTGTGTGCTGCCTGCGAAGCTCAACAATATACCGGTGAGGTTATTGAACACTATGGACCCGCATGCCAGCGGTACAGTAATCTATAACACATTACCTTCACATCGCATCAAAGCTGTTGCTGCGAAAGATGATATTACTGCTATCAAGATCAAATCGAGCCGTATGCTTCTGGCCTACGGTTTCCTTCGCAAGGTATTTGAAATTTTTGAAACCCACAAGACTCCTATCGACATGATTGCCACCAGTGAAGTTGGAGTATCGGTGACTGTAGATAATACAAAAGGCTTGGATGACATCATCAACGACCTGAAGAAATTTGGTACGGTCACAGTAGATAACGATATGGTCATCATCTGTGTAGTTGGCGATCTTGAATGGCATAACACCGGCTTTGAAACACAAGCGATGGAAGCGCTGAAAGATATACCGGTTAGAATGATTTCCTATGGCGGCAGCAACTATAACATCTCTTTCCTTGTGAGCAAAAACGATAAAGTAAAAGCTCTCAACGACTTGAGTGACAAACTTTTTAAGAACAAATAATGGATAATGATTTGCTCAAAAGCGCATCAACTCCCATTTACTATTATGATGCCGATCTTCTGAGACGCACTCTCGAAGCTTTAACAACGGCAGCAGCTATAGATCATCGATTCAAGGTTCACTACGCTGTCAAAGCTAATGCGCGACCTGAAATCTTATCTATAATACAAAATACCGGACTTGGAGCCGATTGTGTTAGTGAAGGTGAAATAAAAGCTGCTGTGAATGCAGGTTTTCCTGCCGATAGAATTGTATTTGCCGGAGTTGGTAAAACTGATAAAGAGATTAGGCTCGGTTTAAGTTACGACATCGAGTGCTTCAATGTCGAATCGATGCCCGAACTTGAAGTTATCAATAGTTTGGCAAGCAAACTCGGTACTGTAGCTAATGTTGCATTGAGAGTAAATCCGGAAATTGATGCACACACACATCGATACATCACTACCGGATTGAGCGAGAATAAGTTTGGAATTCCAATGTCTCAACTCGATCAAGCAGTAGATATGGCACATAGCATGTCTAATGTAAAACTTCGAGGATTACATTTTCACATTGGGTCACAACTCACACAGCTCGATAGTTATATACTTCTTTGCGAGCGAATTAACGATCTTACAGAGCATTATCTAAAACAAGGAATTGAATTTGAGATTATTAACGTAGGAGGTGGACTTGGCATTGACTACAATGATCCTGACGCCAACCCTATTCCCGATTTCAAATCATATTTTGAGTTATTCCACAAAAACCTGAAACTTAGTCAGTCGCAGGAAGTTCATTTCGAACTTGGCCGCGCCATAGTAGCTCAGTGTGGATCCTTGTTAACCCGCATATTGTATATAAAGGAAACTCCTACAAAAAGATTTGCAATTGTCGATGCAGGAATGACCGACCTTATTCGGCCTGCGCTATACCAAGCCCATCATAAGATTGAACTTATAGATGATAATACAGAGAATAATTGCACGTTATTGAAATATGACATCGTAGGACCAATTTGTGAATCAAGCGATGTATTTGATACCGATGTAGAATTGCCACAGTTGAAACGAGGAGATATGTTGGCTATAAGATCGGCGGGAGCGTATGGTGAGATTATGGCATCGCAATATAACCTGCGCAGGCTTCCGGGTGCTATTTTAGATAATCAATAGTTTTCTTAATTTATAGAATTATGGTAATACAACGTTGGCAATCGATATATCTATTATTAGGTGTATTCGCAATGATATTAGTGTGTATAAGACCTTTCGGAATAGCAATGACCCCCGATGGCTCAGTCGATTCAGAAATCATTGCTATTAACTTTCCGGTTTTCTTGATAGTTAATATCTTGACCGGATTGTTACTGCTGATAGATATATTTTTATTTAAGAATCTTAAACTTCAGCGCACGGTAGCCGCTATTATTATGCTGCTTATAATAACATCGGCTATCACTGCAAGCATTATTCTCAAATCGTTTGGCGACCTGTGGGAGATAGCTTGGTATGGAGCTCCGGTTGGATTGGTATGTGCTTTCATTTGCACATTGTTAGCACGCAAGCGCATGGGAGATGATCTGAAGAAACTTCGCAGCTACGATCGTCTGCGATAAATTTCTAAAATAACATAATAAAAGGAACGCCCTTCTATCACAAATGAAGTGGCGTTCCTTTTTATATTAATCAATGTTAGAGCGTGCCAGAAGGCTATCAATCAAGATGCAAATATTTTGCTGTGTAACCCTTATTTAGCTTCACAACCTCTTCGGG
>CANOKG010000173.1 GCA_947566655.1 uncultured Muribaculaceae bacterium
TTCCAAGTCCCTCGTTTTCGTTTTTGACAGCGTGGGAGTGAACTATATCCATGATGACAGCGATACCGTGTTTGTGGGCATCATCAATAAGAGCTTTCAGTTCTTCGGGAGTGCCGAATCGGCTGGATGCTGCGAAGAAGTTGCTCACGTGGTATCCAAATGATCCATAATAAGGGTGTTCCTGGATAGCCATGATTTGAATGGCTGTGTAGCCATCGGCAGCGATGCGGGGAAGTACATTTGTTCTGAACTCCTCATAGGTGCCTACGCCTTCACGCTCCTGAGCCATGCCTATGTGACACTCGTAGATGAGCAGCGGTGTTACTTTGGGCGTGAACTGTTTAACTTTCCATTTATAGGGTTTCTCAGGGCTCCAAACCTGGGCCGAGAATATATATGTAGTAGGATCCTGCACCACGCGGTTGGCGTAGGCGGGGATACGTTCTCCGCTCCCACCGGGCCATGTTACGAGCATCTTATAATACTGGCCGTGTTTGATGGCATCGGCCGGGAAATTCCCTTCCCACGTGCCGCCGGCATGGCGGGTAAGCGAAAACTCTTCGCGAGGTTCCCAATTTGAAAAATCACCTATCAGGGTGATTGATGATGCGTTGGGTGCCCATTCCCTGAAAGTCCATCCGTTGGCCGTGCGATGTAAGCCATAGTATTCATGGCCATTGGCCAGATCAACCAAAGAACCACACTCTTGGGTGAGTTCGGCCTCTTTGGTGATAGCGTCCCTATGGCGACCTTCGATGGCTGTGGCAAAGGGCTTTAGCCAGGGGTCATTTTTAATTATAGGAAGAAGCTTTTTACGCATTATCTTAAATTTTGGTAAAAGTGATTGTAGCACAAAGATAAGTCTTATTTGTGAGAAGGTCAATAATCTCTCCAATAAACTGTTTAAAATAACACGGAGTGCTGTGTTTTTGTTTGATTATTTATTCTGGCTGAAGTGGTGTCAGGAACTTATGGTGACACTGTAGGGTGGTTATGGATGCCGATTGTTGTCATCAAGTGATGAATCCTTTGTTTGATTTGCCGTGCGGTAGTCTTTTGGAGTCATGCCATAACGCTTGAAAAACTCTTTGTAGAAATGCGATCTGTTACTAAAACCACAATCGAATGTTATTTCCTGTACAGTCAAAGAGGTGGTAAGCAGTAGTTTGGCTGCATGTGCCATACGTTGATTCTTGATGTAATCATTGGGCGTGACTTCACCCAGCTCTTTGAATTTGCGGTATAATTTTCTCACACTCGTGTTGAGATGTAGAGCCAGTTGTTCGGCCGATAGTTTGTTGTCATCAATATGATCGTTGATAAACGAGGCGATAGTTTCAAAAAATTCCTTGTCCTCGTGATTCAGCAGTTGTCCATCGGTGTATTCAAATGCGCTGGCCGAAGAATTGTAATATTCCTTGAGGCGAGACCGGCTTTCCAACAATCGTTTTACTACAGCCTGCAGATAGCTTGGACTGAAAGGTTTACCAATGTAAGCATCGGCGCCTGATTCGATACCGTTGATTCGTTCTTCATTGCTGATTTTAGCTGAAAGATGAATCAGTGGAATGTGCATTGTATGACGGTTGTTTTTGAGCTGTCGGGTAAGGTCAACTCCATCGGTGCCGGGCATCATGATATCACTTATGATCAACGAGGGTGAGATTTTGCGGACAATTTGCAAACCCTCATCGGCCGATAAGGCCGAGACTACGTTGTAGGATGATAAAGCATCACACAAGATTGTGTGTATATCTTTGTTATCGTCGATTACAAGAATTGTTTCACTCGCTGAGAATGTTACATCAGAGGGCTTTTTAATAGTAGAAACGGTTACATTGTTATGAGAAGGAACAGGTCCCGTTATAGAAGTGCTTGTAGTAGAACGAGAGGTATTGGATTGATCAACCGAAAGTTTTATTTCGGGGAGGGTGACGATAAATTCGGCGAATGTGCCGGGCTCGCTTTCGATTTCAATCAATCCGTTTAGCAGCTTGACCATGCTGTGACATATTGCCATGCCAAGCCCATTGCGGTGAGTGATTCCTTTAAGAGCGTTTTCCTCCACATTGTCAAGTATACAATAATGGTTGAAAATTCGTGCTTTATCTTCTTGACCAATTCCCTTTCCTGTGTTGTAGACTCTTATTTTCAGTTCGTGTTCCTCGACATCAACTGTTACTTTGATTTTGCCTCCGTGAGATGTATATTTGAACGCGTTGGAAATTAAATTGTTTAGGATCTTTTGGATGGCGCTGAAATCTGAATTCCATACTATACCGGGTGAGATGGCATTGATGTATTCAATGTTGTTGCTGATGGCAAGCTCAGAGAATGAATTGAATGTTTTATTGCATAGTTCGCTCATGTCTATTGTCTGGATATTCAGGTCCAGATGGTCGGTTTCTATTCTGCGAAAATCAATCAGTTCCTGGATGAGGGTGTTCAGGCGTTCAGCATTACTGCGTATGAGTTCAAGATACTTACGTATATAGCCGTCAGATCCTGAATAGGAAAGAATACGTTCACAGGGTCCGTAAATAAGTGATAATGGTGTACAAAATTCGTGTGTTATATTGGTGAAGAATTTAAGTTTTTCTTCGTAAACCTCCTCTTTGTGAATGTGATTCAAACGTTCGATGGCCTCTTGTTGCTTTTTACGCTGGCGATGATGATATGCACATAAGAAACCGATTAAAAAACCGATCAATAATATATAATAGAACATATTTGCCCAAGAACTCAGATACCACGGTGTTTTTACATTAATTGCAACGGTATAGATATCACTTTCATACCCTGTTGTGCGATTGATATATTTTACTTGTAGATTGTAGGTTCCATGACCAATTTCGTTGAATGGGATTGTGGGGTTCGGTCCGTTGTTGATCCAGTTCCCGCTGTTTTCAAATTTATAGAAGTAGGAATAGTTGGAGGCGTTTATAAAGTCGGGAGCGCTGAAGCCAAGAGTGAAATGATTCTGATTGTAGTCAAGTGAAAGACAGTATTTCCCGTTTTTGATATTCAGATGCTTTGAAAGCGGTACGCTATGCTTGAATATCTCTAAGCGTGAAAGTGATAGCTTCGGACTAAATGGTCGTGAAACAACATAGTTGGAATCATTGGTTATAACAGTTATTCCATCAATACCTCCAAAAATCAGTGAGTTGTTTGTTTTAAAGCTGGCCCCGTCGCTATATTCAGTAACGGTAAGACCATAATTACGTCCGTAAGTTTCGGCTTCTTCGGTCGTGGGGTTGAATCTAACCATTCCTTTGTTGGTTGATAGCCATATATCTCCATCGGGTGAATTAAGCATTTTATGGATTGTATTGTTGGCAAATCCTTTGTCGGTTCCGTAAAAAAGCAGGTCATCGCTTATTAGCGATTTTATTAGTCCGTTGCCGGTTCCTATCCACAGAGTGTCTCCATCCTTTATGGCATCGAAAGTATCATTGAGTGCCGATATTCCAAAGTTCCTTTTCAGTGTACGTTGGCACAGACTGTCATTTTTCAGTTCATATACCCCTTTGCCTCTATTGCAGAAAAACATATTCCCATTCCTGTCGATTGTCATTGACAGGAAATTATTGGACGATAAACTATTATTGTCGGTGTAGAAAGATTTGACTTTTGTGATGACAGGATTTTCAGTTGATCCTTCGATATGGGCCTTGATAATTCCGTGGCCTAAGGACACGATCCATAATGTAGAGTCATTCTCTTCATAGAGATCATGCACAAATTTTATTTCCCTGGGTAAATGTGGAATAGTGCAAATCTTGTCTAACCTGTAATTATAGTAATTCAAACCGTTGTTGGATCCTATCCACAAAATAGGACGACAACTTTTAGAAAAGGTGAATACCGCGTTATCTTCGAGTGCACTGTTTGACGTGGTGAACAATTGGTTGTCATTGAGAGATGTCAACGGATAAAATTCATTGAAATTTTTTATTCTCAACACACCGTCACCTTTGGTACCGAGCCAAAGGTTTTTATATTCATCCAAGTGGATGGCTCTAATTGGGCGTGTTATTTTTTTGTCCAATATGTTGAAATCAAGCGAGTGTATACTGTATTTGTCATTCCAGTAGGTGAATAGACCTTGACAGTCTGATCCAATCCACATGACATCCTGTTCAGGGCTTTGTTCGAGACATAATACCCCCGCTTTAATACCTAAGTCAATTGTTTCAAACTTGCCGTTTTCATTAATACCTACCCATAAAGTGCCATCGGTGCTGAATGAAATGAAAAAATTCCCATGATGGTCACGTACCATATTGGAAATAGAGCCTCGGGTTTTTAGTTCTTTCGATATGTCGGTAATATTTTCCATTGAACCGTTCTCCGAAATTTCTGAAATTATTCCCTCGGCATCAATTATAAACAGGTTGTTGTTCTGTGATTTTGAAAATATAATTTTACGGTCAATCACTTTCTTTTTTGAAACAATCCTTAGGGGATCGCCATCCGAGAGATTGGAAAACGCGTATGTATATACCCCGCCGCTATCAACCAGCCATAGCCGATCATCGCGCAGTGAGATGTTCTCAACCTTGTGAGGCGTGTGGTCCAGCACTCCAAGGTCTTGAAATTTATAGCTGTTAGCGGCATTGAAATAGTATAAATGTTTGTTCTCGGCAAATACAAACAAATTGTCGGGCGAATTGGAACACAATACCTCATGTCCATGAAACTGAGGATAGGAGAATACAGTGTTATTCTTTGTGTCAACAAAGTCAAGAGCGTTGTTGGTCAATACCCATGTTTTGCTTTCACCTGCATTTAAAATGAGTTCTATGATATTTCCCGATAAAGTCATCTCCGGAAAGTAGGATGAAAAGGGGGTCAGTGTTAAACCATCGGTAATATTGATTCCATCACATGTCCCTATCCAAAGCAGGCCGTCGGTATCGTGGCTCAGCGAGAGAATAGCACTGTTTGATAGTCCATCGATATTGGTTGTTTGCCTCATGTTGAATGCTTGAGCAAATGAACAAGTGCAAATCAATACCAAAAGTAGATTAAACCGTGATGATGTTATAGATATGTGCATTATTGATTACAGGTCAAAGAATAATTCATGGTTTTGTTAAAGTAATTATTCGATCATTAAAGAGTTATCGGTAAATACTTCTGTTAAAAATACAGCAAATATAATCAAATATTATAATTGCTACGTAACAATACTATAATAATCTGAAAAAAAATAAACGAGCCGCCGAGTTCAATCTCGACCGCTCGTTTCATTAATTGTCTTACTTATTG
>CANOKG010000174.1 GCA_947566655.1 uncultured Muribaculaceae bacterium
GCTTAGGACAAGCCTTTGGATCGTATGACGACTACTACAATGGTGGTCAGGACCCCAATGCGATAACATATCTTACTCTCGCCAACAAGCTCATTCACGAGCTCAACCCCAAAGCCATCACCATAGCCGAGGAGATGAGCGGCATGCCAGGTCTTGCAGCCAAATTTGAAGACGGAGGCATAGGATTTGACTACCGAATGGCGATGGGCATTCCCGACTATTGGATTAAAATGCTCAAGGAGCACAAAGACGAAGATTGGCACCCCACTTCAATTTTCTGGGAACTCACCAATCGACGCAAAGATGAGAAAACCATAAGCTATGTTGAAAGCCACGACCAGGCACTGGTAGGAGACAAGACCGTTATATTTCGCCTTATCGATGACAAGATGTACTGGCACATGATGGTTGGAGACAACGACATGACAGTGGCACGCGGCATTGCCATGCACAAGATGATACGTCTTGTTACCATAGCATCGATCAATGGCGGTTACCTTAACTTCATGGGTAATGAATGGGGGCATCCCGAATGGATCGACTTCCCACGCGAGGGCAACGGCTGGAGTTACAAGTATGCCCGCCGCCAATGGAGTCTCGTTGACCGCGAAGATCTGCAATACAAATTCCTGAATGCATTTGACAATGCAATGGTCGACTTAGTGAGCAATGTGAACAATTTCCAAGCACTCGGTATTGAGAGACTCTGGGAAAAAGACGATGACCAGGTACTCGCATTTCGTCGCGGCAACCTTGTGTTTGTGTTCAATTTCAACCCATTCAAATCGTTCAGCGACTACGGCATCCTGGCACCGGCAGGAGCCTACACCGTGGAACTGTCGACCGATAGCCCCGACTTTGGAGGCTTTGGAAACATTGATGAAAAGGTAAAACATTTGACACAGAACGATCCTATGTATGCTTCCACGGGCAAGGAGTGGCTTCGCCTTTACATGCCGGCTCGCTCGGCCCAGGTTCTGAAGCTTCATCGCCAGCGTCGTAAAACGTTGGCCAAATAATCTCTGACACTATCTATTATTAAACAACCTCTTAATAATACAATAGCTTGTGTGGATAACTCTTGCATTCCTCTCGGCTACGCTGTTAGGATTCTATGATACATTCAAAAAGCACTCATTGCGCGACAATGCTGTTATTCCCATACTCTTCCTTAACACTCTGTTCTGCGCAATAATATTTATGCCATTGATCTTATTTTCGGCTACCGGATATATCGGGGCCGAATCGATGTGGCACGTTCCACTACCCGAATGGCACACCCACCGGTATGTGATCATCAAATCGTTTATAGTACTTAGCTCATGGATATTAGGATACTATGCCATGAAGCAGTTGCCATTGACCATTGTTGGCCCGATAAATGCGACAAGACCGGTAATGACGATTGTTGGCGCACTGCTCATATTTGGCGAAGATCTTAATGCCTGGCAATGGGCCGGCGTTGTATTAGCGGTTATCTCTTTTTATTTCATGAGCCGGAGCGGCCGACGGGAAGGAATCTCATTTGCCCATAACCGCTGGATCTATTTTCTTGTTGGAGCTGCCCTATTGGGAGCGGCAAGTGGCTTGTATGACAAATACCTGATGGGACCTGTCGAAACCGGTGGTTTAGCTCTTAACAAGATGGCTGTGCAAGGCTGGTATAACGTGTATCAATGTATCCTGATGGGCATAGTTTTAGCGCTTATATGGTGGCCAAAACGAGGAACAACCACTCCATTTAAATGGCGGTGGTCTATTCTGTTCATCAGCATTTTTTTAACGGCAGCCGATTTTGTCTACTTCTATGCGTTGACCGACCCCGATGCAATGATAGCGATAGTATCGATGGTGAGACGTGGCAGTGTCGTGGTTTCTTTCATGTGTGGCGCACTGCTGTTCAGAGAGAAAAATCTAAAGTCAAAACTTTTGGATCTGATCCTTGTATTGGCCGGCTTGACCTGCCTGTGGATAGGTTCTCATTAAGAACCTTTCCTCTAAACAAACGTTACTCTAATATATAAACTGTATAAACAAAAATGATAATTATGAACAAACATCTTTTAATCAGCGGAATGATAACTGCAGCAATTCTTACATCTTGTGACACAACACGCACTGTCTCGGCCGATCAACTTTCGGGCGAATGGAATGTGGCCAAAATCGAAGGACACGCTATAACTGTGCCCGTCGATCAGGATGTTCCCTATATGGCATTTGACGTAGCCAACCAGCGCATGTTTGGCAGCGCAAGTTGCAACCGCATTATGGGCAACTTTCAAACCGCCGATAAAGGCGAGATCGATCTCTCCGGCATCATTGCCACACGCATGATGTGTCCACAGATGTCGCTTGAAGACTCCTTATTAACAGCTCTCAATCAAGTAAAAACATTTGGTCTCAACAAAGCCAATCAACTCGTGTTGATGGATGGTCAACATCGCGAAATGGTAACACTTGACAAGCGCGCCGATGAAATTTCTACAACGATGCTCACCGGCAGTTGGAAAGTCAATCTATTGGGAGACCTCGATTTAAGTTCCAATGAAGAGGGGGACTACAGCATTGAGTTCTTGAGCGATGGCTCATTCTCTATGACAACCGGATGCAACAATGTAGGAGGCAACTATTCAGGCCACTATGTCGACATTGCTTTCACTCAACTCAGAAGCACCCGCATGATGTGTCCCAACATGGAGGTAGAACAGGCAGCATCCCAATTGTTGCCCAAGATCGTTTTCTTCAGCCCACTCTCTCAACAAGATACCCTTGGATTTTATGATGCAGAAAACAACCTGATAATGACCATTACAAAAATGCAATAATAAAAGAAAAAAATGAGTATAAGAGTATGTTTGAATTTAACACACAAAAAATAGTTATATTAAAGAATGAGTGATTGAATGAATATGTTTCGCATTAATCTTGAGGCCAATTTTGGCGAATTTTAGATTATTCATCAGTCACGTAGCTCGCTACGTTCCTTCTTCACAATTTAAAATTCGCATAAAATTGACTCTCAATCTTAATACGAGTTAAATTCAAACATACTCTAAGAGGTTATACTCAATATTAACAACTACCCCGTCAAGAAGGTCGGCACGACCCTTTTGGCGGGGTAATTGTTACAGTTTCCGCAAATTTTCAGCTTTTCGTTTGGCAACTTTAGTTTTTTAAAGTAACTTTGCCGTAATTACACGCAAAAGGAAACCTTTTCATTGTAATAAGTAACAATTTGAAAAATACAGTTGTCGATTCTCACCACCGGGAGGACCACGGCACACCAAAAATAGTTTCTATGAAGTACAATCTAAGGAGTTCGCAGTCGACAGGAGGTCGCCGCATGGCCGGAGCACGTGCACTTTGGCGTGCCAATGGCATGACCGATGAACAGATGGGTCGACCTATAATAGCTATAGTCAATTCATTCACTCAATTTGTTCCCGGACACACACATTTACATAAGATTGGTCAGGAAGTAAAACATGAAATCGAAAAACTCGGATGTTTCGCAGCCGAATTTAATACCATCGCCATTGATGATGGCATAGCTATGGGTCATGACGGCATGCTGTATTCTCTCCCCTCGCGAGAACTTATCGCCGACAGTGTCGAATACATGGTCAACGCCCATAAGGCCGATGCAATGGTTTGCATATCAAACTGTGACAAGGTAACACCAGGAATGTTAATTGCCGCCATGAGACTGAACATTCCGTGCATATTCGTGTCGGGCGGCCCGATGGAAGCCGGTATTGTCGATGGGAAAGCTGTTGACCTTATCGACATCATGGTCAAAAGTGCCGACCGCACAGTCGATGATGACGTTGTAGACCGTCTCGAGCATGGCGGATGCCCCACTTGCGGATCTTGCTCAGGCATGTTTACTGCCAACTCAATGAATTCGCTGAATGAAGCTCTCGGATTAGCACTTCCCGGCAACGGAACTATTGTTGCAACCCACATTAATCGCCGCGAACTTTTCAAGAGTGCGGCCAGACAGATTGTCGACAATACATGGGCCTATTACAGAGATGGCGATGAGAGTGTGTTACCAAGCTCAATTGCATCCCGACAAGCTGTTCTGAACGCTATGACTCTTGACATAGCTATGGGAGGATCGACCAATACAGTGCTCCATCTATTGGCTATCGCCCACGAGGCAGGAGTTGATTTCACGATGGACGACATAGATGAGCTGTCGCGAGTTACTCCTGTTCTATGCAAAGTAGCACCCAATTCCAATTACCATATAGAAGATGTCAACCGTGCCGGTGGTATCCTCAGCATCATGAAAATGCTTGCCGATGCCAAGCTTATTGATACAAGTGTAAAACGCGCTGACCGCCTCTCCCTACAACAAGCTATCGACAAGTGGGCTATAGGAGGCAAAGACTATAGCGACAGTGCCGATGAGCTATGGCGCTCGGCTCCGGGACAAAAACGCAATATCGAATTGGGTAGCCAGATGAGCTATTACAGCCAACTTGACACCGACCGCTCCAATGGATGCATTCGCGATGTAGATCATGCCTATGTCAAAGATGGAGGTATCGCTGTGTTGAGAGGGAACATAGCACCCGACGGTTGCGTTGTAAAGACTGCCGGAGTCGATGAGTCGATTTTCCGCTTCACCGGTATAGCTCGCGTGTTTGAATCGCAGGAAGACGCCGTGGAGGGGATTCTAAACGGAGCGGTACAGTCGGGCGATGTCGTGATTATAACCTATGAAGGTCCCAAAGGAGGTCCAGGTATGCAGGAGATGCTATACCCCACCAGCTATCTTAAGGCACGTCATCTTGGCAAAGATTGTGCATTGATAACCGATGGCCGCTTCTCGGGTGGAACCTCAGGACTATCGATAGGACACGTTTCGCCAGAGGCTGCAGCCGGCGGACCGATAGCAATAGTGCGTGATGGTGATAGAATTACAATTGACATTGCCAACCGCTCGATCAATGTAGAACTTGACGATACGGTAATCAAACAGCGTCTTGACGAAGAGCTATCACGCGGAGATCTCGCCTTCACACCCCACAATCGCGACCGCTATGTATCGAAGGCACTCAAAGCCTATGCACGCCAAGTGGCATCGGCCGATAAAGGCGGAGTAAGACTTTAGAGTATGTTTGAATTTAACACACAAAAAATAGTTATATTAAAGAAAGAGTGATTGTATGAATATGTTTCGCATTAATCTTGAGGCCAATTTTGGCTATTTT
>CANOKG010000175.1 GCA_947566655.1 uncultured Muribaculaceae bacterium
AATTAAATATTAATGTTTTAACTACAGTAGTTAGATTTTTATCGCACCACTACTACCCGTAGAATTAGGCTAAAAATATATGGACATTTTCTTCCATCACATGATTTTTAAATGAAAGGAGCCCACGGCTCTTTCATCTAAAAATTGACCTTTGAACTAGTTTTATAATAGGTTGATTCTCAATACCACTTCTCTTAGGTTTTCAGGATCTTCCCTGCCTTATAAAAACAGAGATATGATATCGCATAAACAAAAAGCCTGTAAATCAAGACGGTTATAAAATCTAAGCTTTTTTAAATGAAAGAGCCGTGAAAGGAGCCGCGTTGTTTTCAAATTATCCATTATATATCAAATATTTTTGCTAATTTTGCCGAAGCAGACTGCACTGCATAAGCCCGACCAAGGGCAATGTAGGTAGGACTGCACTTAACATACGAAAAGCGTTTACTCGACGCTCTTTCTTGGCTTGTTGAAACTTCGCAACTTTCTAATCGTAGTCAAGAATGCAGCAAACGGTAGATGCCTTGTGGATATGTATATTCCGTCCAAATCATGCGCGAGAGCGTTGGTAGATGGGCGTATAGCATACTTCCGCGTGAGGCTCTGCACGTTTGCTCGTTCTACTACGATGGGCAATGCGAAGGCCTCAACAAGCGAGAACGAGCAAACAGTACGGTTCTCACGCTTTTTTGTTATATATCATTCTAAATTTATGACCTAAAACTCAATAACCTATTTCATCACACAATGTAACAATTTATGAAATTTAACCTCACTATCAGACCCAACTCAAAATATCTGATAATGGTATTTTGTTTACTCTCGTTTAAAATTTTACAAGCAAATGTAGTTACAGTAGAAAAAGCCTATGAAACCGCAATCTCTATCTTTGGAAAAAATTCAAGAAGTAGTAATCACGAACTTCGGTACATATGTAACAGCTCAGATTTATTGACACCAGATAGTAACTCTCGTTCGCAAACGACTCCTACTTTTTACATATTTGGAGAAACCAATGGCTTCATTATAATTTCGGCAGAAGATAGAGTAAAGCCTATATTGGCATATTCATTTTTTGACAAAGCTCCACAACCTGATAACCTACCAGAGTCATTAATAGACTGGTTTACAAACATATCAAATCAAATTGAGACTATAAGAAGTCAAGAACCTTCATCAAGTATAGCTAAAAGCGAATGGACAAATATCCAAATTGGGAATACTGTTATAGAACTCGAGACGGCAAAATGGAATCAACACAAACCATATAACGACCAATGCCCTATGGATGGAAATGAAAGGAGCATAACAGGCTGTACTGCAACAGCCACCGCTATTGTTATGAAGTATCACAATTGGCCTCAATACGGTAGTGGTGTAACCGATTCATATACTACTGATTCGAAATCCATATATGTAGAAAGCCGAAATCTCAACCATGAATAC
Organism: uncultured Muribaculaceae bacterium; assembly: GCA_947566655.1. Lineage (GTDB taxonomy): Bacteria > Bacteroidota > Bacteroidia > Bacteroidales > Muribaculaceae > JAAVFS01. The sequence continues at coordinate 1,447 of CANOKG010000175.1, forward strand.
GACTGGAAAAATATGCCCCTTGTTTACACCAACAATGGTTATAATTCAGAGCAAGCCTATGCTGTAAGCACACTAATGGCTGACATAGGAGCAGCTTTTCAAGCAGATTATTCAGCCGAGACAACATCAAGTCGTTTTAGTACAGAAAAACTATACGAAAATTTTGGATATAGCCCTTCTATGAAATATTTGGCACGCAACAACTACGCCGACGACACATGGTTAGCTATGCTTAAGAGTGAAATTGATGCTTTAAGGCCTATTCTGTATTGCGGAAGTGGTAACTCAGCTCATATATTTGTATTGGATGGGTATTCGGAAGACAACTTTTTTCATATCAATTGGGGATGGGGTGGCTTTTGCAACGGCTACTATACTTTATCCAATTTAAATCCTGATGACGGATACGTATATAATGAGAATCAATGGGCCTGTTTTAATTTAAAGCCTAATAATTCAAATCAAATAGAAGATTGGATAACATTTAGGAATCCCGGAATCGAAATATTTCAAACATCGTTTGAAAGTAATGAAACATACTATTTCGATAAATTAGTTTTCACCAATAATACCGCTGTAGATTTTGCAGGTTCATTTCGTGGAGCAGTAACAGACAGGAATGGGAAAATACGAGAATGGATTACAACCGAGCTCAAATACACACTACCACATGGATATTATGTATCATATTCTAATATCCGGTTTTCAATTAAAAGTGATATCCAAATAGGAGACAGAATTCGTTTCTTTTATAAAAAGGATGATGCCGAGGATTGGTCATTAATAAAATCCTTTGAAGATGGCTGTTACTGGGAAATATTAATTGCTGATGAATTTTATATTAGTGAGAGTACATCGTTCACCTTCGATAAAACTAATAGTACCATTCAATTAGAAACCAAAGATGGCGTTAATGCTACGCTTTATAATTCGTCTAATATTGAAATAGATGCTGGCATATCACGAACTGGAAATATTATAATTATTGATTTAAAACAGTTGACATCTGACGAATATACTATTAAATTAGAAAAGAAAGACGATTTGAAGTTACTCAACTTTTCAGTTAAACCTCTTTAAGTTACTCAAATGAAATATATAGCGCGTATATCAATTTTTTGCTTGACATGTTTTTTTGCTTCTAGCTGCCAAAAAGACGATGTCAAGCCTATTACTAATGATACTATTATCACAGCAACCGAATATATTATTTTCGGTGTTGATGCAGACACATATCAACTCAAATTTTCTTCATCTGGAACTTGGACCGCAACAATATCCGACAATGCATCTTCTTGGTGTCGATTAAACAAAAGATCGGGATTTTCGGGTGATAATATCATAGATATTATTGTTGATAACAATAACTCGTATGATGAGAGAAATGCATCTATTAGTATAATTTGCGGCAAAGCCAAATCGATAATAACTATAACGCAAAAACAAAAGGATGCATTGATTTTAGAATCTAACAAAATAGAAGTATCTGAGCAGGAATCAGTTATTTCGTTAACAGTGCAATCCAATGTTGATTATAATTATGTCCTTGATGATAATTGCAAATCATGGGTTCATACAAATTCAGGAATTTCTAAGGCTCTTTCAACAAGCCGACTTAGTTTTAAAGTTGATGCCAATGAAGACTTAACTCAACGTGAAGGTAAAATTTACATAACAGCCGGCTTACTAACCGAGGTAGTTACAATATTTCAAATGGGATCTGAGCCCAAATTAGTAATTTCTGAGAATAATATAATAGTGTCAAGCACTGGCGAAATCATTAAAATTGAGATTTCCAGTAATACAGAATATGAATATAAATTACCTGACGTAGATTGGATAACAGAACCCCAATCACGTACACTCTCAGAATACACCCATTATTTTAAGATTGACGAGAATTTGTCGTATGACCAACGAAGTGCCGAAATACCATTTATAAATAAAGCAAATGGTGAAACTGAAATTGTTACAATTACACAGATGCAAAAAGATGCAATAATTATAGCTAGAAATAATTATAATATATCAGGTGAGCAACAAATTCTCGATTTCACTGTGAATACAAATGTAGATTTCGAAATCAATATATCATCAGAATGGATTCAAGAGTATACCCAGGAATCATCTCGATCTCTAACCGAAAGGCACCTTTCATTACTTATTGATGCGAATCCCTCTACTACCGAACGATCCGCTACCATTAGCTTAAACTATAACGATTTAAAACAAACCATTTTAATCAACCAGGTTGCCCGGACAGATAAAATGAAGATTTCAATCATTCATTCAGAAACTGAATTTCTTAGTCCTGAATTTCAGGGTAACAATATTTCAGGTATAGTTACTTGGGGAGACGGAGCACAATCAGAATTGGGTAACAGTCATTATTTTAACAATTCATATCCTAAAACTTCAACTTTCGAAACTGTGGGCGTAAATAAATTTAAAATTAAAAATTTAAATTCAATCACTTCAATTACAATATACTGCAATGAAGATAAAAATGGCACTGCCGAAGATTTTGAAATAATAGATACTAATTGGGATTAATTTATTGAATAGCATGAGAAATATATTTTATACAACAGCGCTTATATTACTGTTTGGTTGTAACGAGTTGGACTATAATGACACATCTATAACGAATGATATAAATAGTTGCACTTTGACTGCCATAATTGAGCATCCGAACAGTTCACGCTCAACAATAAACTATTTCGGCAATGTGTCGTGGAGTGAAAACGATTTCATAGGCGTATACGGAGACATCTCAGAAAACGCCAAATTTCATTTTGCTCAAACCAATGAAAACAAAGCAAATTTCACTGGAAATTTGAACGCAGAAAATGAAAATTTGAAATTTGCCTATTACCCCTATAATAATAAGGCGCAATATAACGGGAACTCCATTGTATTCGACATTCCTGAAATTAATGACTATTTACCAGAGAATAAGACACCTATGATAGGTAAATTTTTATCATCTAAAAAAGTTCAATTCTATCAAACAGGTGGTGTCCTATTGGTAAAGACAGTTGGAATGCCAGAAAATTCTGCTACATTAGAAATATCATCGGATAATGATTCTCCATTTCTTTCGGGGACTGTTATAATAGATAAACTTGAAGAAGACTTTCCTCTTTTCAATATACAGGTTGGCTCACATACTATATCTTATAATATATCAACAATTAATAATAAGGAAGCTTTGATGGACTTTTATATCCCGATACAAGTTGGTTCTTATAAAAAAATATCGGTAGCTATAAAGGATAAAAATGGACAAATTATCCACTCCGCATCTTTATCTAATACTGATGTAGGCCGAGGCTCACTTATTAATACAAAGACTATAAATTGTTCAGGTAAACTGTACTACTCTAAAATCAGTAACATTGAAAACGATACAGATTGGGATCAAGCCTATTTGACGTCAGTTGATGCGCTTATTACCTCTCGAAATGAAGCGAATGGACAGTTAACAACAATATCAAACATACATGATGAAGAATCCATTATATTTATAACAGACAGTATTGGTCGTACTACAAATATCACCAGTAAGGATACCCATGTAAATATTCTATGGATAGACAATAAAATATCTTCTTTAATGATTATTAATAAAAATGAAGTACGTGAATACAACGATCTTGACAATCAAAATATAGAAAACGCCCTACTATTT